>JBBIPS010000286.1:0-4493 GCA_037442725.1 Burkholderiales bacterium
GTAGCCCTGCTGCGCCATCGCCTGCGCCAGGGCCGCCGCGCCGTAGTCCGCCGGCGCGTCGCCGAGGTGGTTGGACTTGCTGGCCAACGCCTGAAGCAGTTGGTTGGCTGTCGGCGCCCTCGGTCCAGATCAGGCGTGACCAGGGCCGGCGCTGCGCGCGACGCCCCGGCGACGACCCGCGCGGGTCGGGCTGGAGCTCGAATCAGGCTGCCAGCACGCCGCGCAGGAACCGCCCGGTGTAGCTCGCCTCGCACGCCGCCACGTCTTCGGGCGTCCCTGCCACCAGCACCCGGCCGCCGCCGGCGCCGCCCTCGGGGCCGAGGTCGACGACCCAGTCGGCGGTCTTGATGACGTCCAGGTTGTGCTCGATGACGACGATGGTGTTGCCGGCGTCGCGCAACTGGTGCAGCACGCGCAGCAGCAGCTCGATGTCGGCGAAGTGCAGCCCGGTGGTCGGCTCGTCGAGGATGTACAGCGTGCGGCCGGTGTCGCGCTTGGACAGCTCCAGCGCCAGCTTGACGCGCTGCGCCTCGCCGCCCGACAGCGTCGTGGCGCTCTGCCCCAGCGTGATGTAGCCCAGGCCGACGTCGAGCAGCGTCTGCAGCTTGCGCGCCAGCGCCGGCACGGCGCCGAAGAAGCCGCGCGCCTCCTCGACCGTCATGTCCAGCACCTCGCTGATGTTCCTGCCCTTGTAGAGCACCTCGAGCGTCTCGCGGTTGTAGCGCTTGCCACCGCAGGTGTCGCAGGGCACGTAGACGTCGGGCAGGAAGTGCATCTCGACCTTGAGCACGCCGTCGCCCTGGCAGGATTCGCAGCGCCCGCCGCCCGCTGCCGCGCCGACGTTGAAGCTGAAGCGCCCGCTGCCGTAGCCGCGCTCGCGCGCCATCGGCACCTCGGCGAACAGCTCGCGCACCGGCGTGAACAGGCCGGTGTAGGTGGCCGGATTGCTGCGCGGCGTGCGGCCGATCGGGCTCTGGTCGACGTCGATCACCTTGTCGAAGGCGTCGAGCCCCTCGATCTCGTCGTGCGGCGCCGGCTCGGCGTGGCCGGCGTAGAGCTTGCGTGCCACCGCGAGGTACAAGGTGTCGTTGACCAGCGTGCTCTTGCCCGAGCCCGAGACGCCGGTGACGCAGGTCAGCAGCCCGACCGGGATCTCGACCGTCACGTTGCGCAGGTTGTTGCCGCGCGCATTGACGATGCGCAGCGCGCCGCCGTCGACCGACCCCTCGGCCGTCAAGCGCGGCAGCGTGGTCCCGTCTCGCGCTCGCGGTCGAGGGCCCGGGAGGGGGTGAGCATGAGGGCGCACGCGTTGCTCGGGCACCGCGATGCGCAGCGCATGCGCCAGGTAGCGGCCGGTCAACGACTCGGGGTTCGTCGCCACCTCGTCAGGCGTGCCCTGCGCGATCACGCGGCCGCCGTGCACGCCGGCGCCAGGCCCCATGTCGACGACGTGGTCGGCGGCGCGGATCATGTCCTCGTCGTGCTCGACCACCAGCACGCTGTTGCCGAGGTCGCGCAGGTGGCGCAGCGTGCCGATCAGCCGCGCGTTGTCGCGCTGGTGCAGGCCGATGCTGGGCTCGTCGAGCACGTACATCACGCCCGACAGCCCGGAGCCGATCTGGCTCGCCAGCCGGATGCGCTGTGCCTCGCCGCCCGAGAGCGTGTCGGCGCCGCGGTCCAGGCTCAGGTAGTTCAGCCCGACATCGTTGAGGAACTTCAACCGCGAGCCGATCTCGCGCAGGATCTTGCTGGCAATCCCGGCCTTCGCACCGTCGAGCCGCAGCGCCTCGAAATAGGCCTGCGCATCGGCCAGCGTCGCCCGCTCGACCTGGTAGATGGCCTGGCGCGGCACGGCTGCGCCGGCGCTGTCGCGCTCGCTGCTGACCAGGAACACATGGCGCGCCTCGCGCCGCAGCCGCGTGCCGTCGCAATGCACGCACGGCCTGGCGGCCTGGTAGCGCGCCAGGTCCTCGCGCACGGCGAGCGAATCGGTCTCGCGAAAGCGGCGCTCGAAGTTCGGCACGATGCCCTCGAACGGGTGCGAGCGCCTGACGCCGCGGCTCCTGCCCTTGCCGCCTTCGGCCTGGTAGACGAACTCGATCGGCTCGCTGCCCGAGCCGTACAGCAGCACCTGCTGCGCCGCCGCCGGCAACTGCTCGAACGGCGTGTCGAGGTCGAAGCCGCAGTGCCGCGCCACGCTCTCGAGCATCGAATGCGTGTAGGCGTTGCGCCGGTCCCAGCCCTTGACGGCGCCGCCGGCCAGGCTCAGCGACGGGTGGGCGACGACACGCTCGGGGTCGAACACGACCTGCACGCCCAGCCCGTCGCAGTGCGGGCACGCACCCATCGGCGCGTTGAAGCTGAACAGCCGTGGCTCGAGTTCGGGCAGCGCGAAGCTGCACACCGGGCAGGCGAACCTGCTGGAAAACAGATGCTCGCGGGGCCGGCTGCGGGCGCCGGCGCCCGAATCGCCCTCGCTGTCCATCTCGAGCGCGATGGCGCGGCCCTCGGCGGCGCGCAGCGCGGCCTCGAAACTCTCGGCCAGGCGCTGCTTCATCGCGGGCCGGGTCTTCAGGCGGTCGATGACGACATCGATGTCGTGCTTCTCGGCCTTCTTCAGCGGCGGCAGGTCGGTGGCCTCGACGACGCGGCCGTCGATGCGGAAGCGCACGTAGCCGCGCGCCTGCATGTCGGCGAACAGTTCGCCGAACTCGCCCTTGCGGTCGCGCGCCACCGGGGCCAGCACCATCAAGCGCGTGCCCTCGGGCAGTGCCAGCACCGCATCGACCATCTGCGCCACGCTCTGCGCGACCAGCGGCAGGTCGTGGTCGGGGCAGAACGGCGTGCCGGCACGCGCGAACAGCAGGCGCAGGTAGTCGTGGATCTCGGTCACCGTGCCGACGGTCGAGCGCGGGTTGTGGCTGGTCGCCTTCTGCTCGATGCTGATGGCCGGCGACAGGCCCTCGATGACGTCGACGTCGGGCTTGTCCATGCGCTGCAGGAACTGCCGCGCATACGCCGACAGGCTCTCGACATAGCGCCGCTGGCCTTCGGCGTACAGCGTGTCGAAGGCCAGGCTCGACTTGCCCGACCCCGACAGCCCGGTGATCACGACCAGCGCGTGCTTGGGGATGTCGAGGTCGATGTCCTTCAGGTTGTGCGTGCGCGCGCCGCGCACCGCGATGACGGGGGCGCCGGTACCCGGCGGTGGCGGCATCTGCGGCAGAGTGGGAGGCACGGCTGGGGCTGCGGTGTGGGGACTGAGGGCGGCCTGTCTCGCGGCCGTGCCGGCGCCGGGTCGGACTCGCGTTCGCGCGTGCGCCGGGGCCGTGAAGCACCGCCGCGGCGGCGCGACTTCAGCACCCGACCGACTCTAAACGATGGCGAGCCGGCAACCGAGCCATCGGCCGCGGCGAGTGGCGCCCGGTCAACCCGCCAGCGCGGCCTCGATATCTGCCGCGAGCTCTTCCGGCGCATCCTGCGGCGCATAGCGGCGCAGGACGCGGCCGTCGCGGCCGAGCAGGAACTTGGTGAAGTTCCACTTGATGCCCTGGGTGCCGAGCAGCCCGGGGGCCGCACGGGTCAACCACTGGTACAGCGGGTGCGCAGCGCTGCCGTTGACCTCGATCTTGGCCATCATCGGGAAGCCGACACCGTAGTTCATCCGGCAGAACGACGCGATCTCTTCGTTGCTGCCCGGATCCTGCGCGCCGAACTGGTTGCTGGGGAAGCCGAGCACGACCAGGCCGCGCTCCTTGTACGTCTCCCACAGCGCCTCGAGCCCGGCAAACTGCGGCGTGAAGCCGCACTGGCTGGCGGTGTTGACGATCAGCACGACCTTGCCGCGGTACTGCCCGAGCCTGACGCGCTTGCCATCGATGGTCTTCGCCTCGAAATCGGCGATGCTCTGTTCGGCCATGGTTTACCCGCTTCCCGCGCCAGCGGCGGACGGTGGATGCTATCCCTAGATCATCGGTCGCGGCGTGTTGACGCGCCGGACCACGACTCCGACCATCGGCGCATGCCAAGCGGCAAATCCCTGACGCCCGACCCGATACCCGTCGCACTGCTGGGATTCAGCGCATTCGAGCGGCGCGCGCTCGAGTCGTACCTGCGCGTTGCCGGCTACCTGGGGGCGCGCTACACGCAGGTGCTCGACATCGCCGAGGCGCGCTACGTCATCGCCGATGCCGATCAAGCCGGCGCGATCGAGTTGTTGCACGAGCTCGATCGCAGCGCCGATGCGGTCTACATCGGCGCGCACAGCCCGCCCGCCGCGGCGGCGTGGATGATGCGCCCGATCGACCCGGCGCATGTGCTGCGCGAGCTCGACGCACTGCACGTCCGGCGCGATCGACCCGGGTCGACCGCGGCACCGGCCAGGCCCGCAGCGGCGGCCCCGGCACGACCGACCCAGACCGAAATCAACGCGGCGGCGGTCGTGCCGGACCGGCGCGTCGATGACGCACCATCGACGGCGCCAGCCACGGGCC
>JBBIPS010000287.1:0-4483 GCA_037442725.1 Burkholderiales bacterium
GCGTGGTGTTGGCGCTGCGGTCGACGCCGCCGCGCTGCAGGTAGGCGTCGGTCCAGCCCAGTTCGCGCACGATCGCCCCGGCCAGCGCGGGCGAGGCGGCGCGCGCGGTGAGCTGGTCGGCCGCGTCGCGCACCTCGGTCGTCTCGCCGAACAGCACGGTGGCGCCGGCGCGTACCAGCAGGTCGGCACAGCAGCCCACCGCCGGGTTGGCGGTGACGCCGCTGAAGGCATCGCTGCCGCCGCACTGCACGCCGACGACGAGGTCGCTGGCCGGGCAGGTCTGGCGCCGGCGCGCGTTCAGCCGCTCGAGGTGGCGCTCGGCCGCTGCGACGATCGAGTCGACCATCGAGGCGAATCCGACCTGCGCCGCGTCCTGCAGCCGCACCACATCGAGCCCGGCAGTCGCCTTCGATCCCCGAGTGGCGGCACCGCGTTCGTCGACCGGCGCGATCGTGCCCGGTGGCAGCAGGCGCTCGGGCTGCAGCTTCTCGCAGCCCAGGCCGACCACCAGCAGCGCGCCGCCGAAGTTCGGGTTCAGGCTGATGTGGCGCAGCGTGCGGATCGGGATCGAGGCATCGGGCGCGTCGATCGCGACGCCGCAGCCGTAGCCGTGCTCGAGCGCGACGACGCCGTCGACGTTCGGGTAGCGCGGCAGCAACTCGGTCTCGATGCGACGCAGCGCGATGTCGACCACGCCGGCGACGCATTGCACCGTGGTCGTGATGGCCAGGACGTTGCGCGTGCCGACCGAGCCGTCGGCATTGCGGTAGCCCTCGAAGGTACGGCCGCGCAGCGGAGGCAGCGGCGGGGCCGGCCGCGTGGCCATCGGCAGGCCGGCGAGCTCCGGCGCCGCGGGCAGCGCCAGCAGCCGCTCGTGCACCCAGCTGCCGGCGGCGATGCAGGCTTCGGCGTGACCGATCGTCACGCCGTAGCGGCACACCGGCGCCCCGGCGGCGATGTCGACCAGTGCCACCTTGTGGCCCTGTGGCACGCGCTCGCGCAGCGTCAAGCCGTTGCCGAAGACACTGCCGGCGGGCAGGCCGCCGTCGTTGGCGACGATCGCGACGTTGTCGTGCTCGTGCATGCGGATGAACAGCGGGGCGGCGCTCGTCATCGGGACCGGCTCGGTGCGGGTGGCGGCAGGCGCGCGGTGGTCACGCTGCGACGTGGCTCGCGACGCGCAGTGCAGGTGCGGGCCGCGCCCGAACGATGGACGGGCCGCGCGGCATCAGGCGGCGCCCTGCACGTTGACGTACAGCGCATAGAGCGAATGGCTGCTCGCCATGAACAGGCGGTTGCGGCGTGCGCCGCCGAAGCACAGGTTGGCACAGCGCTCGGGCAGGTGGACGTGGCCGATCGCGCAGCCGCGCGGGTCGAAGACGCGCACGCCGTCCAGCGCGGCGGCGTCGGCGCCGGCCGAGCCGTCGCTGCCCCAGCCGCACCACAGGTTGCCTTCGGCATCGCAGGCGATGCCGTCGAGCGCGCCCGGGCCCGCGGCGTCGATGTGCACTCGCCGGTTCGTCAGGCGACCGTCGCCCGCATGGTCGCAGGCCCACACGCGGCGGTGCGGACGCGCGCGACTCTCGACCAGGTACAGCACCGACTCGTCGGGCGCGAAGGCCAGCCCGTTCGGGCCGGCCAGGTCGTCGAGCACCTGCTGCAGCGCGCCGCTGACCGGATCGATGCGGTAGACGCCGTGCGGCAGTTCGGCCGCGGCCGGCTCGCCCTCCCACCAGCCCTGGATGCCGAACGTAGGGTCGGTGAACCAGATGCTGCCGTCGCGCGCGCAGGCGATGTCGTTGGGTGAGTTCAGTCGCTTGCCGTGATAGGTGTCGGCCAGCACGGTGATGCGGCCGTCGAACTCGGTGCGCGTGACGCGGCGCGTCAGGTGCTCGCAGGTGAGCAGCCGGCCCTGCCGATCGCGGCACAGGCCGTTGGCGTGGTTCGACGGCGTGCGGAACACGCTGGTGCGTCCGTCGGTCTCGTCCCAGCGCAGGATGCGGTCATTCGGGATGTCGGCGAGCAGCAGGTAGCGGCCGTCGCCGAACCACACCGGCCCTTCGGCCCAGCGCATCCCGCTGGCGAGTTGCTCGACGCTGGCGCTGAACAGGCGCAGACGCAGGAAGCTCGCGTCCAGCACTTCGATCGCCGGATCGGGGTAGCGTGCGCTGGGCGTGAAGGCCACGCCGGGGCCGGGTCGTGGCGTCATGAGGGCCGGGGCCGGGGGCACGGCATCGTCATCATCATCACTCGCAAGGGTCTGGCCGGGCGAAGCTGCCGCCCTGGAACCGCGCGGCCGGATCGGCCGCATCGAGCACCGGCTGGCGCGCTTCGATCGCGGCGCGGAACGGCTCCGAGCTGTCACGCGGCCGGTAGCCCAGGTGCGCGGCGCGGCGGTTGTCCCACCAGGTCGCGGCGTTGTCCGACACGCCGTAGACGACGCTGCAGCCGACCTGCGGTGCACGCAGCGCTGCCAGCACCAGTCGCTCGAGGTCGTCGAAGCTGAGCCAGGTGGCGAGCATGCGCCGGTCTTGCGGCTCGGCGAACGCCGAACCGATGCGCAGACACACCGTCTCGATGCCATGGCGATCGAAGTACAGCCGCGCCAGGTTCTCGCCGAACGCCTTGCTCAGGCCGTAGAGGCCGTCGGGCCGCGGCGGCGCGCGCGTGTCGATGACTTCGTCCTGCCGGTAGAAACCGGTGACGTGATTCGAGCTGGCGAAGACGATGCGCCGCACGCCCTGCTGCCGCGCCGCTTCGTACAGGTTGACGACACCGACGATGTTCGCCGGCAGGATCGTCGACCACGGCCGCTCGGTCGAGGCGCCGCCCAGGTGCACCACGGCATCGACGCCTTGCAGCAGCGCCAGCACGGCCCCGGCATCCTCGAGCCGCGCCGGCACCAGCTCTTCGCCGGCTGCGGCGGCACCCAGGTCGACGATGTCCGACAGCCGCAGCGCCTCGCAATGCGGCTTCAGGCGACGCCGCAGTTCGCGGCCGAGCGCGCCGCCGGCACCGGTGAGCAGCAGGCGTGCGAAGCGGGTCGAAGGCAGGGTGGCGGTGGGCAGGGTGGCGGGCATTGCGAACGGGCGGTGCGGTCGGGCGACGCGGGTCACAACCGATCGGCGGTGATGCCGGGGCGTGGCTGTGGCCTGTGCGGTCTGCGGCTCGATTGTCGTGCCTTCACGCTGCGACCTGGTCGTTCGAACGGGTCGATCGGAAGCGCCCGCCAGGGTGGCAGCGCCCTGGCCGCCCGACCCCGCGCTGGCAGCCGCACTCCAGGCGCGCGCGTCGACGCGGACTCACCGCTTGCCCTTCGGCCACGGCGCGGCCACCAGCCGCTCGGCCGGGTAGGTGCGCATGAAGCCGTCCATGCGCTCGACCGGCGCATCGAGCCAGGCGTCGTAGTCGATCTCGTCGAGGATCACGACCATGCGCTTTTCGTCGCCCGGGCGGTGCATGCGGGCGAAGATCGCGTGGCCGTCGGCGTTGACGGTCAGCAGGGTGTAGCTCAGCAGCGACTGGCCCGACGCCGGGTCGCGCCAGAAGCCCCACAGCCCGGCGATGCCCAGCGGCCGGCCGTCGGCGCGCGCGATGCGCCAGCGCACGGCGCGGCCCGACTCCCAGCACGGCTCGTAGACGGCTTCGGCCGGAACGATGCAGCGTTGCCCGCGCCGCCAGGCGTCGCGAAAACTCGGTTTCGCGGCGGCGCTCTCGCTGCGGGCGTTGTAGGTGCGCCGGCCGATCGCCAGGTCCCTGCTCCAGTGCGGGACGAGTCCGAACTGGCCCAGTTCGGCTTCGCGCGGCTGCGTGGGCGATCCTGGCGACTGGCCGACTGCGTCGCCACCGGCCGCGCCGGCTGCAGTGCGCGCGCGTCGGATGAAAGGCCCGAGGTAGCCCGGGTAGAAATCCACCGGGACGCTGCCCGCCGGGCGCGCGACGCCGAATCCGGCGAGCATGCGGTCGGAGGCCGTGACGGGTTCGTAGTTCGCACACATGGGCTGCTATCGTAGCGGCCGGCCCCGGTCCGCGTCGCTCCAGCAGGTCGGCAGGGGCGAGCGCGATCCGCAGTCGTCGCCCCGGCGCGGCGGAGTCGACCCGGCCAGGCCGCGGTCGCTTCGGTCCGGCGCGCCGCGGCGGGCCACCTGGGGGTTTGTCCCAATGGCCCGGATTCGGCGGCGGGTCCGGCACCAAGCGTTGATCCAGCGCAAGACGAAAAATGCCGCCCTGCCCGACAGTTGCCACTATCCCCCGTTGTCGCCAGCCTCCCGCCGAATGGACCCTCACCTCGCCACTGCCGCTGGAGCGGCGCTGCCAGCCGCTCGGGCAGCCGTGTTGCCGAGCGCCGATGCTGCCGCCGCGCGGCGTGCCCCGGCACGGCGCGCGCGCGCCGACGAAAGCCGCGCCTGGTCGGCGTTATTCTCCGGACCACCGATCAGCGCTGCCGAATGCGCCGCGCTGAAAGGCCGGTCGGCGCTGGCCT
>JBBIPS010000288.1:0-4464 GCA_037442725.1 Burkholderiales bacterium
TGCTGGGCGGCACGCGGCTGTACTGCATGATCGCGCTGATCCTGGCCGGCGCGAGCTTCCTGACGCTGTCGATGGGCTACATCGGCCTGCCGCGCCACCTGGCCGAGTGGATCGGCACGCTCGGGCTCGCGCCGTCCGGGCTCGTCGTCGCGCTGATGCTGTTCTACATGCTGCTCGGCTGCTTCCTCGACGGCATCTCGATGGTGGTGCTGACGATGGGCGTGATCCTGCCGACGGTGCAGAAGGCCGGCATCGACCTGCTCTGGTTCGGCATCTTCATCGTGCTCGTCGTCGAGATGGCGCAGATCACGCCGCCGGTCGGATTCAACCTGTTCGTGATGCAGGGCATGACGCGGCGCGAGATCGGCTGGATCGCCCGCGTCACGCTGCCGTTCTTCGTCCTGATGGCGCTCGCGGTGGCGCTGATCTGGTTCTTCCCGCAGATCGTCACCGCGCTGCCGGCGCAGATGCGGCGCTGAGCCTGCGCGCAAGCGCCGGCGCGACGCGACGCAGCTTTCACGCGCCCAGCGCCTGGTCGATGTCCCACAGGATGTCGTCGATGTGCTCGAGGCCGACCGAGACGCGGATCATGTCGGGACTCACACCGGCGGCCTGCTGCTGCGCCGCGTCGAGCTGGCGGTGCGTCGTCGAGGCCGGGTGGATGACGAGCGTGCGCGTGTCACCGATGTTGGCCAGGTGGCTCATGAAGCGTGCCGACTCGATGAACTTCACCGCCGCCGGCAGGCCGCCGTCGATGCCGAAGGCGAGCAGCCCCGAGCCGGCCGGCGCACCGCCGATGCGGCGCATCTGGCGCGCCAGCAGCGCGTGCTGTGGATGGTCAGGCAGACCGGGGTAGTTGACCCAGCGCACGCGTGGGTGCGCGCGCAGGAACCCGGCCACCTGCAGCGCGTTGGCGCAGTGCCTCTCCATGCGCAGCGGCAGCGTCTCGACGCCCTGCAGGATCTGCCACGCGCTCATCGGCGACAGCGCCGCGCCCCAGACGCGCAGCGTCTCCATGCGCGCGCGCATGCTGAAGCCGAAGTCGCCGAAGGTCTCGTAGAACCTGATGCCGTGGTAGCCGGCCGAGGGCTCGGTCATGCCGGGGAACCCGCCGTTGTCCCAGGGAAAACGCCCGCCTTCGACGAGCACGCCGCCGAGCGTCGTGCCGTGTCCGGCCAGGTACTTGGTGGCCGAGTGCACGACGATGTCGGCACCGAGCGCGAGCGGGTTGCACAGGTAGGGGCTGGGCACCGTGTTGTCGACGACCAGCGGCACGCCGTGCGCGTGCGCGACGTCGGCCACCGCGGCGATGTCGACCAGCGCCAGGCTCGGGTTGCCCAGGCTCTCGGCGAACACCGCGCGCGTGTTCGGCCGCAGCGCCGCGGCGAAGTCCTCGGGCCGCGTCGCGTCGACGAAGCTGGTCGTGATGCCGAACCTGGCCAGGCTCACCGCCAGCATCGTCACGCTGCCGCCGTAGAGCGCGCCGGCAGCCACGACGTGGTCGCCCGACTGCAGGATCGTCAGCAGCGCCATCGCCTCGGCGGCCATGCCGCTGGCCGCGGCCACCGCGGCACGGCCGCCTTCGAGCGCGGCCACGCGCTCCTCGAGCGCCGCCACCGTCGGGTTGCCCAGGCGCGAATAGACGTTGCCGAAGGTCTGCAGGTTGAACAGGCTGGCGGCGTGGTCGGCGCTGTCGAAGACGAAGCTGGTCGTCTGGTAGATCGGCAGCGCGCGCGCGCCGGTGGCCGCATCGGGGATCTGGCCGGCGTGGATCGCCAGCGTCTCGGGCTGGAACACATGGTCGGCCATCGCGGGCTCCTTGGCGGCACCGGGTCGCGTCAACCGCCGCGCCGCGCCGAGATCACGCCGGTGTTGACCCCGGCCCAGTTCAGCCCGCCGAACAGCCGGGCGTGCTCGATCTTGACGCAGCGGTCCATCACCGTGGCCAGGCCGGCGGCGCGGGCACGCGCGTCGGCGTCGAGGTTCATCACGCCGATCTGCTGCCACAGGCACCCGGCACCGAGCGCGATCGCACTGTCGGCGATCGCGCCGACCTCCTCGCTGCGGCGGAACACGTCGACGATGTCGATCGTCTCGTCGACGTCCTCGAGCCGCGCGACGCAAGCCACGCCGAGGATCTCGCGGCCGGCATAGCGCGGATTCACCGGCACGATGCGGTAGCCGTGCTGCTGCATGTACTTGGCAGCGAAGTAGCTCGGCCGGTGCCACTCGGCCGACAGCCCGACCACCGCGATGCTGCGGGCGGACTGCAGGATGCGGCGCAGGCGGGTGAGGTCGTCGGCCATGCGCGCCACTGTAGCCGGCCGCGCCCGCCGTCGACGCTGCCGGCAACCCTGCCTGCTACACTCCGCGCCGTCAGGAGAGCGCTTCCCCGCGAAGCCGCCGAAGGCGCAGAGGCCTGCCCTCGAACGCTCAGGCCAAAGGACTGGCAAGCGCCGCGGTCGCACGCGGCGTTCCTCACTGGAGAGAGGCGGTGCGATGGCCCGGCATGTCCGCGGCAGCGGCCCGCCCACCGAAGGGGCAAGCGGAGTCCGGCTCGAGCGGGCCCCGCCAATCTCTCAGGTAAAGCGGACAGCGAGGGCAGACCCACCGCACAATGGTGGTCGATCACTTGCCCTGGGAGCCTGCCATGTCCGACGACCTGCTGAAGACCCCGCTGTACGCGCTGCACCTCGAACTCGGTGCCAAGATGGTGCCGTTCGCCGGCTACGCGATGCCGGTGAACTACCCCGGCGGCATCCTCGCCGAGCACCGCCACTGCCGCGACTTCGCGGCGCTGTTCGACGTCTCGCACATGGGCCAGGTCAAGCTGATCGGCGCCGACGCCGCGCGCGCGCTCGAGACGCTGGTGCCGATGGACGTGATCGACCTGCCGCCGGGCAAGCAGCGCTACGCGTACTTCACGAACCCGTCGGGCGGGCTGCTCGACGACCTGATGATCACGCGCCGCGCCGACCACCTGTTCCTGGTCGTCAACGCCGGCTGCAAGGGCGACGACGTCAAGCACATGATCGCCGACATCGGCCACCGCTGCACCGTGCAGCCGCTGCCCGAGCGTGCACTGCTGGCGCTGCAGGGACCGCAGGCGGCGGCGGCTCTGGCGCGGCTGGCCCCGGGCGTGACCGCGCTGTCGTTCATGACCGGCGCCGACTTCACGCTGGCCGGCGCCGACTGCTTCGTCACCCGCTCGGGCTACACCGGCGAGGACGGCTTCGAGATCTCGGTGCACGAGTCGCAGGCCGAGGCGCTGGCGCGCGCGCTGCTGGCGCAGCCCGAGGTCAGGCCGGTCGGGCTCGGCGCGCGCGACACGCTGCGGCTCGAGGCCGGGCTGTGCCTGTATGGCCACGACATCAACCAGACCACGACCCCGGTCGAGGCGGCGCTGACCTGGGCCATCCAGAAGGTGCGCCGCCCCGGCGGCGCGCGTGCCGGCGGCTACCCGGGCGCCAACGTCATCGAAGCCCAGCTCGCCAACGGCCCGAAGGTCAGGCGCGTCGGGCTCGTCGGCCTGGAGCGCGTGCCGGTGCGCGAAGGCACGATCATCTTCGACGCCCAGGGCCGCAGGCTCGGGCACGTCACGAGCGGCACGCTGGGTCCGACCGTGTTCGAGCCGATCGCGATGGCCTACCTGGCCGCCGACCACGCCATCGTCCAGCACGAGGTCTACGCCGAGGTGCGCGGCAAGCGGCTGCCGATGCGCGTGGCGCCGATGCCGTTCACCCCGCACCGCTACCACCGTTGACCCGACACCCCCTTTCGACCAAGAGGATTCACCGATGACCACGCTGTACACCCCCGACCACGAATGGATCAACATCGAAGACCACGCCGCCGCCGTCGTCGGCATCACCGCGCATGCGCAGGAGGCGCTCGGCGACGTCGTCTTCGTCGACCTGCCCGAGGTCGGCCGCAGCTATGCCAAGGGTGAGGTCGCCGCGGTCGTCGAGTCGGTCAAGGCCGCTGCCGACGTCTACATGCCGGTCAGCGGCGAGGTGGTCGAGGTCAACGAGGCCCTGCGCGCGGACCCCGCACTGGCGAACAAGGACCCGGTGGGCAGCGGCTGGTTCTTCAAGATCCGCATCACCGACATGACCCAGTTCGAAGCGCTGATGGATGCGCCGGCGTACGACGCGCTGCTGAAAACGCTCTGACCCGGCGCGGCGCGCTGCACCGCGCCAGCCGACTGCCCTGCCCCGCTCCGGCGGGGTGTTGCCACACGCCCGCCCGCCCGAGATCGCCATGCTCAAGTCCGCCCGTCCCCCGCTCGCCGAACTCGAAGACGCCGCCGAGTTCGTCGCCCGCCACATCGGCCCCGGCGCCGCCGACGAACGGCACATGTTGTCGGTGATCGCCCCCGGCCAGCCGCACTTCACGCGCCGCGCGCTGGTCGACGCGCTGGTGCCGCGCTCGATCGCGCGCGCCGCGCCGATGGCGCTGCCGCCG
>JBBIPS010000289.1:0-4461 GCA_037442725.1 Burkholderiales bacterium
CAGGCGCTACCGCCCGGCGCGATGCAGGGCCGCACCGACTTCGGAGCGCCGGGCTTCGGTGGCGCCTGCCCGCCGGCGGGCGACAAGCCGCACCGCTACATCTTCACCGTATTTGCCTTGAAGTCCGACAAGGTCGACGTGCCGGCCGACGCCACCGCGGCGCTGGTCGGCTTCATGGTGAACGCCAACAAGATCGGCAAGGCGAGCTTCACCGCCAGGTACGGGCGCAGCAAGTAAGCGCGCCGGCCAGCAGCGGCGGAGTCGACGCGAGCGCATGTCAGCCCTCGTCCTCAACAAGCTGCTGGCGATCTTCGTCACGGTCGCGCTCGGCTGGTTCGCCGGCCGCATGCGCTGGCTGGGCGAGGCGGGCGGAGAGGTTGGTGGCAGCGCCGACCCGGCGCGGCTGCTCGGCAACGCGGCGTTCTACATCTTCGTGCCGGCGCTGCTGTTTCGCACCACCGCGCGGCTCGATGTGGGCGCGATGCCGTGGACCACGGTGCTCGCCTTCTTCGCGCCGGCTCTGGTGCTGCTGCTCGCGGTCTACGGCCTGCAACGGCTGCGTCTGCGCGGCCAGGTGTCGCGGGATGCCGACGCCGCCGAGCTGGCCGCCGCGGGGCCATCGACGACGGCGATCGCCGCGGGCTTCGGCAACACGGTGCAGATCGGCATCCCGGTGGCGGCGGCGCTGTTCGGCGAGACCGGGCTGGGCATCCACATCGCCCTGGTCAGCCTGCACGCACTGGTGCTGCTGTCGGTGGCCACGGCGCTGGTCGAGCTCGACATCGCGCGCGCCCGTGCGCGGCACGAGGCCGCCGCCAGCGTGTGGCGCACGCTGCGTACGACGGTACGCAACACCGTGATCCATCCGGTGGTGCTGCCGGTGCTCGCCGGCCTGGCCTGGAACGCCACCGGCTGGGCGCTGCCCGGGCCATTCGACGAAACGCTGCAACTGCTCGGCACCGCAGTGGCGCCGCTGTGCCTGGTGCTGATCGGCGTTTCGCTGGCCTACTACGGCAGCGGCGGCGCACTCGGCGGCGCGGCGGTCGTCGCGTCGTTCAAGCTGTTGGCGCTGCCGGCGCTGGTGCTGGGCGTGGCGCACTGGGGTTTTGCGCTGCGCGGGCTGCCCTTGCAGGTGGTGGTGATGCTCGCCGCACTGCCCACCGGCAGCAACGCGCTCATCTTCGCCCAGCGCTACCGCGCGCGGCAGGTCGAGGCCACCGCGGCGATCGTGCTGTCGACGCTGGGTTTCGTGCTCACCGCGCCGCTGTGGCTGGCGCTGCTGGCCTGGCTGGGCTGAGCCAGCCCAGGGGCGCTCAGCGCGAATCGCGCTGCCACGCCTCGAAGCGGGCCTTGTTCGCCGCATCGGGCGGATACAGCCCGGGCAGCCGCTCGCCGGCGGCGACTCGCTCCATGATCCAGGCCTCGAGCCGCTCCTGCTCGACGGCGGCGGCGACGACCTCGTCGAGCGCCGCGGCCGGGATCAGCACCGCGCCGTCGGCGTCGGCGACGACGACGTCGTTGGGGAACACCGCGACGCCGCCGCAGCCGATCGGCTCCTGCCAGCCGACGAAGGTCAGCGCGGCCACCGACGGCGGCGCCGCAACGCCCCGGCACCACACCGGCAGGCCGGTGGCGAGCACGCCGCTGACGTCGCGCACTGCGCCGTCAGTGACGAGCGCGGCGACGCCGCGCTGGCGCAGGCGCGCGCAGAGGATGTCGCCGAAGATGCCGGCGTCGGCCACGCCCATCGCGTCGACGACGGCGATGACACCGGCGGGCATCGCCTCGATCGCGGCGCGCGTCGAGATCGGGTTCGCCCACGACGCCGGCGTCGCGAGGTCCTCGCGCGCGGGTACGAAGCGCAGCGTGAACGCGCGCCCGACCTGGCGCAGCGGCTGCGGCGCTGACTGCGACTGCAGCGGCTGCGCGCCGCGCATCCAGACGCTGCGCAAACCCGTCTTCAGCAGTACGGTCGTCAGCGTCGCGGTGCTGACGCCGCCGAGCGTTTCGATCACGTGCGCGTCCAGCGGCAGCACGGCGACTTCGTTCATGGCTCGATCCTCCGGACTCGCCGCCGCGTGGCGACGACCTGCGCGCATTCTCGCCGCAGCCCGCACGGGCACGTCGACGCCTGCGGCCGCGGCCGACGGCGCCTTGCGCACCCTTGAGTAGACTGCGATGCACACCTGGGCGGCGGTGGTCGAAGTCCGGGGGCGTGCCAGGGCGACGACCGCCCACAGGAGCAAGGATGAAGATCGTCTGCATCGGCGGCGGCCCGGCGGGCCTCTACTTCGGCCTGCTGATGAAGCTGCGCAACCCGGCGCACGACGTCACGGTGGTCGAGCGCAACAAGCCCTACGACACGTTCGGCTGGGGCGTGGTGTTTTCCGACGCGACGATGGACAACATGCGCGCGTGCGACGCGGTGTCCGCCTCCGAGATCGAGCAGGCCTTCAACCACTGGGACGACATCGAGCTGCACTTCAAGGGCCAGGTCATCCGCTCGGGCGGCCACGGCTTCGTCGGCATCGGCCGCAAGAAGCTGCTCAACATCCTGCAGTCGCGCTGCGAGCAACTCGGCGTGCGGCTGGTGTTCGACACCGAGGTGCAGTCGGACCTCGACTACCCCGACGCCGACCTGATCGTCGCCAGCGACGGCATCAACTCACGCATCCGCGGTCGCTACGAGTCGGTGTTCGCGCCCGACATCGTCGGGCGCCCGAACCGCTACCTCTGGCTCGGCACCGGCAAGCTCTACGACGCCTTCACCTTTCTGTTCGAGAAGACCGGGCACGGCTGGTTCCAGGCGCATATCTACAAGTTCGACGAGCACACCAGCACCTTCATCGTCGAGTGCCCCGAGTCGGTCTGGCTGGCACACGGGCTCGACCGCGCCGACGCCGACGAGTCGGTGGCCTTCTGCGAGCGGCTGTTCGCGCGCAACCTCCAGGGCGCCCGGCTGATGACCAATGCGCGCCACCTGCGCGGCTCGGCGTGGCTGGCGTTCCAGCGCGTGAAGTGTGCGCGGTGGTCGCTCTTCAACGGCCGCAGCCACGTGGTGCTGATGGGCGACGCGGTGCACACGGCGCACTTCGCGATCGGCTCGGGCACCAAGCTGGCGATCGAGGATGCGATCGAGCTGGCGCGCCAGTTCGACGATCTCGGCGCTGCGCCGGCGCAAATCCCCGCCGTGCTGCAGCGCTACCAGGCGCTGCGCAGCGTCGACGTGCTGCGCCTGCAGAACGCGGCGTGGAACGCGATGGCGTGGTTCGAGGTCTGCGGCGAGCGCTACTGCGACCCGTTCGAGCCGCCGCAGTTCATGTACTCGATGTTGACGCGCAGCCAGCGCATCAGCCACGAGAACCTGCGCGTGCGCGATGCGGCCTGGCTCGGCGGCTACGAGCGCTGGTTCGCCGAGCGTGCCGGCGTGGCCGTGCCGGCAGGGCAGGCCGCACCGCCGCCGATGTTCACGCCGTTCACGCTGCGCGGCCTGACGCTGAAGAACCGGGTCGTCGTCTCGCCGATGGCGCAGTACTCGGCCGTCGACGGGGTCGTCGGCGACCACCACCTGGCGCACCTGGGCGCGCGCGCGCTCGGCGGCGCCGCGCTGGTGATGGCCGAGATGACGTGCACCGCGCCCGAGGCGCGCATCACGCCGGGCTGCCCCGGGCTGTGGAACGACGCGCAGCGCGACGCCTGGGCGCGCATCGTCGACTTCGTGCACCGTGCCGGCGACGCACGCATCGGCATGCAGATCGGCCACGCCGGCGCCAAGGGCTCGACCAACGCGCCGTGGCAGGGGGCGGGTGCCGACCGGCCGCTGGCGGCGGGCAACTGGCCGCTGCTGGCCGCGTCAGATCAGAGTTATCTGCCTGACGGCCAGCCGGCGCGCGCGATGACGCGCGCCGACATGCTCGAGGTGCGCGACGACTTCGTCCGCGCCGCGCAGCGCGCCGCCGCCGCCGGCTTCGACTGGCTCGAGCTGCACTGTGCGCACGGCTACCTGCTGTCGTCGTTCATCTCGCCGCTGACCAACCGGCGCGATGACGACTACGGCGGCAGCCTGGCCAACCGCCTGCGCTATCCGCTGGAGGTCTTTGCCGCGGTGCGCGCGGCCTGGCCGGCCGCGCGGCCGATGTCGGTGCGCATCTCGGCGCACGACTGGGTCGAGGGCGGCACCACGCCGGACGACGCGGTCGAGATCGCGCGCGCCTTCAAGGCCGCCGGCGCGGACCTGATCGACTGCTCGTCGGGCCAGGTCAGCGCGCTGCAGCAGCCGGTGTACGGCCGCATGTACCAGACGCCGTTCGCCGATCGCATCCGCCAGGAGGTCGGCATCGCGACGATGGCGGTCGGCGCCATCAGCGAGGCCGACCATGTCAACAGCATCATCGCCGCCGGTCGCGCCGACCTGTGCGCGGTGGGTCGCCCGCACCTAGCCAACCCGGCCTGGACGCTGAC
>JBBIPS010000290.1:0-4424 GCA_037442725.1 Burkholderiales bacterium
CGCGGGCCGACGCGGCAAGGGGCCGCTGCAGCCGGCGAGCGGCGCGCACTTCAGGCCGCACCGTGCGCGCGCAGCCAGGCCGTGCAGCGCTGCCAGCCGTCCTCGGCCGCGTCCTTGCGGTAGCTCGGCCGGTAGTCGGCGTGGAAGGCATGCCCGGCCTGCGGGTAGACGACGAACTGCGACGCCTGCCCCGCGGCGCTGCCGCCGGCCAGCGCCTTCTTCATGCGCTCGATCGACTCCTGCGGGATGCCGCTGTCCTGGCCGCCGTACAGGCCGAGCACCGGCGCGTTGATCCTGCCGACGACGTCGATCGGGTGCACCGGCGTCAACGCCGAGGGCGCGCCGACGAGCCGGCCGTACCAGGCCACGGCGGCCTTGAGCGCCGGGTTGTGCGCGCTGTACAGCCAGGTGATGCGCCCGCCCCAGCAGAAACCCGTCAGCGCCAGCCGTGACGCATCGGCGCCCTGCGCGCCGGCCCACGCCGCGGCGGCATCGAGGTCGCCCATGACCTGCGCGTCGGGCACCTTGGCGATGACCTCGCTCATCAGCTTGCCGATCTCGCCGTAGGCACCGGCGTCGCCCTGGCGCACGAACAGTTCGGGCGCGACGGCGAAGTAGCCGAGCCGGGCGAAGCGCCGGGCCACGTCGGCGATGTGCTCGTGCACGCCGAAGATCTCGCTGACCACGAGCACCACCGGCGCGCCGGTCCTGCCTGCCGGCGCGGCGCGATACGCCGGCAACTTGAAGTCGCCCATCGCGATCGTCACCTCGCCGGCGACGAGGCCGGCGCTGTCGGTCCTGACGACCGTCTGCGCCGCCACCGGCAGCACCGCCGCGGCGAAACCGGTGCCGACCGCGCCGTGCACGAACTCGCGCCGGCTGAAGTCGCGCGTCGGCGTCAAGCTGTCGAAATCCTGTCGCAACATCGCGCAACTCCTCGGGTCAGGGCAACACTTGAAGGCCGGCGCCATTCTAGGAGCGCGCCGGCATCGGCGGGCCCGATGCGCCGCACCCATGCGGCAAACCCGGGACCGACGAAGACTGCACTCGTCAACGCGGCACCGGCCAGGACGGCGTCGACCTGCGCTGGCCGGGCGCGACGAGGTGTGCGGCCAAGCCGCGCTGCGCGCCATCGATGTCGAAATCGGTGACGCCGGCCACGCCCGACATGCGCGTCATCAATGCGCTGCTCATCGCCGCCGCGGTGAATGCGCCGTCGAGCGACGTGATGGACCCCAGGCCCGTCACCGCAGGCGCCGGCCCCAGGTTGGGCACGTCCCGGACGACGCTGTGCCGCGCACGTGCGGCCTGCAATGGGTCGACGAAGGCGCCGGTGGCCGCGAGGTCGGCGCCGGCCTGCGTCGTCAGGCTCGGCGGGAGGGACCCGAAACGCATGCCGTCGCTGCTGATGCAGGCGCGGCCGGGCTCGTGCGGCCGGCCTGCAACAATCGGCCCACCTTCCTGTCTTGCGGAGCACCCGGATGAACATCACCACCATCGGCGTCGTCGGCGCCGGCACCATGGGCAACGGCATCGCACAAGCCTGCGCGGTGAGCGGCATCGACGTCGTGATGATCGACGTCGACGACGCGGCGGTACAGCGCGGCCTGGGCAGCGTCGCCGGCAGCCTGGAACGGCTGGTCAGGAAGGACAAGCTCGGCGCCGCCGACAAGGCCGCGGCGCTGGCGCGCATCAAGGGGTCGACGAACTACGACGACCTGAAGTCGGCGCAACTGGTGATCGAGGCGGCGACCGAGAACGAGACGCTCAAGCTGAAGATCCTCGGCCAGCTCGATGCGTTGCTGCCGGCGTCGACGATCGTCGCCACCAACACCAGCTCGATCTCGATCACGAAGCTCGCCGCAGCGACCACGCGCGCCGACCGCTTCATCGGCATGCACTTCTTCAACCCGGTGCCGATGATGGCGCTGGTCGAGATCATCCGCGGCCTGCAGACCAGCGACGCGACGCACGACGCCGTCAAGGCGCTGGCGACGCGGCTGGGCAAGACGCCGATCACGGTGAAGAACGCGCCCGGCTTCGTCGTCAACCGGATCCTGGTGCCGATGATCAACGAGGCCTTCTTCGTCCTCGCCGAGGGCCTGGCCTCGGCCGAGGACATCGACGCCGGAATGAAGCTCGGCTGCAACCATCCGATCGGCCCGCTGGCGCTGGCCGACATGATCGGACTCGACGTCTGCCTGGCGGTGATGAACGTCTACGTCGACGAGTACGCCGACTCGAAGTACCGCCCGTGCCCGCTGCTCAAGGAAATGGTCGCCGCCGGCTGGCTCGGCCGCAAGACCGGGCGCGGCGTCTACCGCTACTGACGCGCCGGCACACAGCGCGGACGGCTGAGCATGTCCGCCTTCCCGCAACGCATCGTCTGCCTGACCGAAGAACCGACCGAGGTGCTGTACGCGCTCGGCCAGCAGCGGCGCATCGTCGGCATCTCGGGCTTCACGGTGCGGCCGGCGCAGGCGCGCCGCGACAAGCCGCGCGTGTCGGCCTTCACCAGCGCCAAGGTCGAGCGCATCCTCGCGCTCGACCCCGACCTGGCGATCGGCTTCTCGGACCTGCAGGCCGACATCGCCGCCGCGCTGATCAAGGCCGGGGTCGAGGTGTGGATCGCCAACCAGCGCTCGGTCGCCGGCATCCTGGCCTATGTGCAGCGACTGGGCGCGCTGGTCGGCTGCGTCGACGCGGCCGCAGCCTACGCCCGCCAATTGGAAGAAGGCATCGATGCGGCTCGCCGCGCCGCGCCGCGCCGCCGCCCGCGCGTGTACTTCGAGGAATGGGACGAGCCGCAGATCAGCGCGATCCGCTGGGTCTCCGAGCTGATCGGCATCGCCGGCGGCGACGACATCTTCCCGGTGCGTGCCGCGGCCAGCCTGGGGCGCGACCGCATCGTCGCCGACCCGCTCGAAGTCGTTCGCGCCGCACCCGACATCATCATCGGCTCATGGTGCGGCAAGAAGTTCCGCCCCGAGCGCGTCGCCGCGCGGCCGGGATGGGGCGAAGTGCCGGCGGTGCGCGACGGCGAGCTGCACGAGATCAAGTCGCCGCTGATCCTGCAGCCCGGGCCCGCAGCGCTGACCGACGGGCTGGCCGCGCTGCAGGCCATCATCGGCGGCTGGGCGGCACGACAATCGACGCCCGAGCCGAATCCCTGACCCTGCACCCGCGGCTGCGGGCACCCCGGAGAACCACGATGTTCAAAGCCATTTTGCTGACCCAGACCGAAGACAGGAAGACCCACGCCGAACTGGTCGAGATGGACGACGCCCGCTTGCCCGAGGGCGACGTGACCGTCGACGTCGCGTACTCGACGCTCAACTACAAGGACGCGCTGGCCATCACCGGTCGCGGCGCGGTGGTGCGCCAGTGGCCGCTGGTGCCCGGCATCGACCTGGCCGGCACCGTCGCCGCCAGCAGCCACGCCGACTGGCACGCCGGCGACCCGGTCGTCGTGACCGGCTGGGGCCTGGGCGAGACCCACTGGGGCGGCCTCGCGCAGCGGCAGCGTGTCGACGCCGGCTGGCTGCTGAGAATTCCGGCGCCCTTCACGCCACGCAGCGCGATGGCCATCGGCACCGCCGGCTTCACCGCCGCGCTGTGCGTGCGCGCGCTGCAGCGCCACGGCCTGCAGCCCGGCGACGGCGAGGTGCTCGTCACCGGCGCGGCGGGCGGCGTCGGCGGCATCGCGGTGACGCTGCTGACCGCGCTCGGCTACCGGGTCGTCGCCTCGACCGGCCGGCCGCAGGAGTCGGCGTATCTGCAGGCGCTCGGGGCCAGCCGCATCGTCGATCGCCACAGCCTGAGCGAGCCCGGCAAGCCGCTGCAGAAGGAGACCTGGGCCGGCGTCGTCGACACCGTCGGCAGCCACACGCTGGCCAACGCCTGCGCCGCGACGCGCTTCAACGGCGCGGTGGCGGCGTGCGGGCTGGCGCAGGGCGGCGACTTCCCGACCACGGTGATGCCGTTCATCCTGCGCGGCGTGACGCTGTACGGTATCAACAGCGTGTTCGTCCCGAACGCGCAGCGCAGCCAGGCCTGGGCGCTGATGGCGCGCCACCTCGACGCCGCCAGGCTCGAAGCGATGACGACCGAGATCGGCCTGACCGAGGCCATTGCGTACGCGCCGCGGCTGATCGCGGGCAGCGCCTCGTCTATCTCCTCCTGCTGGTGGCGGCATTCGTGCTGGAGTTCGTCAACGAGCTCGTCCACTCCAAGGACGCATGGGCGAGCATGCCGGACGCGCTGATCCTGTCCGGGATCGCCGTCACCGCGACCGTTCGCGGGCTCGGGCCCTTCGCCGGTGTGCTGGGCATCGCGCTCCATACCTGGGGCAGTGCGGCGAAGTTCTTTGCCGATCATGTCGAGAACGCCAATCTCGGCCCGCTCGAGGCGGTGCGGACGACAGG
>JBBIPS010000291.1:0-4413 GCA_037442725.1 Burkholderiales bacterium
GCCCATCATCATGGCGCGGTATTCCTCTTCCGTCATGCCCGTCATGCTGCCGGCCATCTGCTGGAAGCTCCGGCCATCGGTAGCGCCTATCTTGGCCAAAAAATAGATGTTGCCCCCGGTGCGCATGCACCAGTTCAGATCGCGCGCCAGAACGGCCTCCTTCTGCTCGGCGCTCATGGGCCACTCGTCCAGGTAAGTCCGCTCGTCGGCCTTGAAGCGGGCCCGGTTGTCGGCCTTCATCAGCGACATGCAGAACTGGTTGAGCCAATAGCCCTTGCGGGATTGGTCAGCGTCAAAGATAGTGGTTCCTGGAATGTCCAGATAGGGTTTGTCGAGCGCCATGTCAAAGGGTCTCCGGCCAATAAAGCCGCATCGGGTTGTCCACCAGCAACTTCCGTTGCAGTTCAGCGGTCGGCGCGATGTGCGGGATAAAGTCGACCAACAAACCGTCGTCGGGCATGTGGTCCTTCAGGTTCGGGTGCGGCCAGTCGGTGCCCCAAAGCACGCGATCCGGGAACTCCTCGACGACGCGGCGCGCGAACGGCACGACGTCGCGATAGGCCGCCTGTTCGCCGTTGATCGCCCTGGGGCCGGTCACCGACAGGCGTTCCGGGCAACTGACCTTGCTCCAGACGTTGGCGTGCTGGCGCATGAACTTCAGGAACAGCGTGAACTCGGGACCATCGATCGGCTTGCGCACATCGGGCCGGCCCATGTGGTCGACGACGACGCTGGTCGGCAGTGCGGTGAAGAAGTCCCACAGCTCGGGCAGGTCGACCGCCTCGAAGTAGATGACGACATGCCAGCCCAGCCTGGCGATGCGTCCGGCGATCTCGAGCAGCTCGTCCCGGGGGGTGAAGTCGACCAGCCGCTTGACGAAGTTGAATCGCACGCCGCGCACGCCGGCGGCGTGAAGTTGCCCGAGCGCCTCGTCGCTGATGCTGCGCCTGACGGTGGCCACGCCGCGCGCCCTGCCCTGGCTGGCCAGGCAGGCGTCGACCAGCGCGCGGTTGTCGGCGCCGTGGCAGGTGGCCTGCACGATGACGTTGCGGGCGAAGCCCAGGTGGTCGCGCAGCGCGAACAGCGCGGCCTTGCCGGCGTCGCACGGTGTGTACTTGCGCTCGGGCGCGTAGGGGAACTCGGCGCCGGGCCCGAAGACGTGGCAATGCGCGTCGACGGCGCCGGCGGGCAGCCTGAACCTCGGCTGGTTCGGGCTCGCATACCAGTCCAGCCAGTCGGCGGTCTTGGTGAAGTCGCCCGTGGTGGTTTTGCTCACGGCGTCAATCTCTCGTCTCGACGATGCGGCGCAGGATGCGGTCGGCCTCGACGCGCCAATCTGCGCTGCGGGCGAACGAGGCGCTGCCGCGCTGACCGAACAACCCCGCATCGGCCAGGTCGGCCACCCAGGCCTGGCGTTCGGCGGTGCCGGCGGCCGACCACGGCGTCAGGCCGATCTCGCGCACCGTCTCGGCCACCTCGCGCACCTCCTCGCTGCGCCGGCGCCCATGCTCGATCACGCGCTGGAAGAAGTAGGCGCCCTGGCGCTCCCAGTCGATGCCCGGGAAGGTCTCGGCCAGCGAGGTGATCACGGCATCCTCGACACCGTAGGCGCGCGCCGTCGTGAAGCTTTCGATCACCATCGCCTCGAGCCCCTTGATCATCACGCTGCGGCACATCTTGGTGGCCGAGGCGACGCCGAGCTTGACGCTTGCCACCCGCGGTGCGAAGTCCAGTCGTGCGAGCAGCGGTTGCAACGCCGCCGCGGCAGGCCCGCCGAGCAGCAGCGGCACCTTGATGCGGTAGGGTGGAACCGAGGTCATCACCGCGCCTTCGACGTAGCGACCACCGGCACCGTCGATGAGCGCCGCGGCACGTCCCTTGGCGCCCGGCGAGGCTGAATTGAAGTCGAGGAAGAAGGCGCCGGCACGCACCGCTGCCGCGCACGCCTGCGCCACCGGCACGGCCTGGCTGGCGGTGACGGCGCTGATGACCAGATCGGCCGGTGCGGCGAGTTCGGCGTGCGATGTGGCCAGCGCGACGCCGTATCGAGCCGCATGCTCGCGCAGCGGTGCCGCCGCGGCCTCGTCGCGCAGCTTGACGTCGAACGCGCTGACGTCGACGCCACGGGCGCGCAGGTCTTCGGCCAGGATGCGGCCCACCTCGCCGTAGCCGACGAGCCCGACTTGCCACTGGCGTGGATCGTTGTTCATCCCCGATCGATGCCGGTCAGTCGACGTACTTGAGCCCGGCCGCCGCCAGCGGTTCGCGCATCCTGTACATGTCCAGCCCGAGCACTCCGGCGGCGAGCTTGGCGCGCTTGTCGGTCTCGAGCGCCTCGCGCGCCTGTGCCGCTTCTGCGGTCTGCCGTGCGATGGCCGCGGGCACGACGACGACGCCGTCGTCGTCGGCCACCACCACGTCGCCAGGGTTGACCAGCGCACCGGCGCAGACGACCGGCACGTTGACCGACCCGAGAGTCGCCTTGATCGTGCCCTTGGCGCTGATGGCCTTCGAGAACACCGGGAACTGCATCGCGGTCAGATCCTTCACGTCACGGACACCGGCGTCGATGATCAGGCCGAGCGCGCCGCGCGCGCGGAAACTGGTGGCGAGCAAGTCACCGAAGAAGCCGTCGGTGCAGTCGGCGGTGACCGCGGCCACGACCACGTCGCCCGGGCGGAGCTGCTCGGCCGCGACGTGCATCATCCAGTTGTCGCCCGGGTGCAGCAGCACGGTGACCGCCGTGCCGCACAGATGCGCGCCGCTGTAGATCGGCCGCATGTAGGGCTTCATCAGCCCGGTGCGACCCATCGCCTCGTGGATCGTGGCCACGCCGAAGTGCGCCAGCGGCTCGACGGCCGCCTTGTCGGCGCGAGCGATGTTGCGCTTGACGATGCCGAGGTTGTACAGGCTCATGCTTGTCTCCGTCACAGTCCCTTGGCCTTCAGCGCCACGTCGAGCCGCGGGAAGACGCGGCGCGCATTGCCTTCGTACACCTTGCGCTTGTCCTCGGCGCTGAGGATCGTCGAGGCCTCGATGTAGCGCTTTGTGTCGTCGTAGAAGAAGCCGGTCTCGGGGTCGATGCCGCGCACCGCTCCGATCATCTCGCTGGCGAACAGGATGTTGTCGACGGGGATCACGCGGGTCAGCAGGTCGATGCCGGGCTGGTGGTAGACGCAGGTGTCGAAGAAGATGTTGTGCAGCAGGTGCTCCTGCAACGGCGGCCTCTTGAGTTCCTGCGCCAGGCCGCGAAACCGTCCCCAGTGGTACGGCACGGCGCCACCGCCGTGCGGGATCAGGAACCTGAGCGTCGGGAAGTCATGGAACAGCTCGCTCGTCAGGCACTGCATGAAGGCCGTCGTGTCGGCATTCAGGTAGTGCGCGCCGGTGGTGTGAAAGCAGGGGTTGCAACTCGTCGAGACATGGATCATCGCCGGGATGTCAAGCTCGACCATCTTCTCGTAGAGCGGATACCAGTGGCGATCGGACAGTGGCGGGCTGCTCCAGTGGCCGCCCGACGGATCGGGGTTCAGGTTGATGCCGACGAAACCGTAGTCGTTGATGCACTTCTCCAGCTCCGGGATGCAGGTGGCCGGATCGACGCCAGGCGACTGCGGCAGCATCGCGGCACCGATGAAGTGGTCCGGGAACAACCGGCTGACGCGCCAGCACAGCTCGTTGCAGATCGCCGCCCACGTCGACGAGACCTGGAAGTCGCCGATGTGATGCGCCATGAAGCTGGCACGCGGGCTGAACACCGTCAGGTCGCTGCCGCGCTCGCCCATCTTCTTCAACTGGTTGTCGACGATGCTCGCACGCAACTCGTCGTCACTGATCACGAGCTCGCTGACCCTGGGCATCGCGACCGGGTCCGCGATGCCGGCGATCTGGCGTTTGCGCCAGTCCTCGAGCGCCTTGGGCGCGGTGGTGTAGTGGCCGTGGACGTCGATGATCATGGGCGGGCTCGCTGCGGTCGGGGGCGGATTGCTGCGGGACGATCAGGCCGGCGCCATGCCGTGGCGCTGCTTGAGCGGCACGGTCTGCGGCGACGTCATGAAGTCGAGCAGGTGGCGCACGGCCTGCGCATTCGCGGCGGTGGCGCCGGCGCCGATGCCGGCGCTGAAGGTCGTTTCAATCCGGATTGCCGGCGGCAGCAGGCCGAGCACCGTGACGCCGGGCAGGTCGATCAGCTCGCTGAGTTGCTGGAAGCCGAGCTCGACTTCGCCGCTGGCCACCAGTGCGCCGACCGGCACGCCGGGCGGCGCCTGGACGAGCCGATCCTCGATCTGCGCGGCGATGCCCCAGCGTTCGAACAGCCGCGCCAGCTGCACGCCGCTCGGGCCGGTCGAGCAGCCGATGCTGCGCGCGGCCAGCACGGCGCTGCGCAGCGCTGACTCGGAGGCGATGTCCGGG
>JBBIPS010000292.1:0-4406 GCA_037442725.1 Burkholderiales bacterium
GGATGCCGAGGTTGCCGGCCGTTTCGATGAGCCGTGAGTGGCCGGAGAGCACGAGCGGCCGCGCCTCGGCCACGACAACTTTCGACTTGGGCGCCTTCGCGCCAGCGCCGCACCCTCGACGAGCGCGCGCAGCTTGGCCTCGGCGACGCCCCGGCTCATCGGCGCCAGGCCGCAATTGGTGCAGGCGACGAGCCGGTCGTGCGGCACGAAGCGCAGCGCGCGGCCGATCGCCTCGGCCACCTCGTCGGCCGTCTCGACGACGTCGGAGGCGACGTCGATGACGCCGACCATCACGTCCTTGCCGGCGAGCAGCGCCATCAGTTCGGGCGGCACGCGCGAGTGGATGCACTCGAGGCTGACCTGGTCGATGCGGCTGGCCGCGAGGGCCGGGAAGATCTCCTCGTACTGCCGCCACTCCTGGCCGAGCGTGTGCTTCCACTCGATGTTGGCGGCAATGCCGTAGCCGTAGCAGATGTGCACCGCCGTCTTGCAGCGCAGACCCGCGGCGGCGCGTTCGAGCGCCTTGACACCCCAGCGGGCGGCGTCGGCCATGTAGACGTTGAACGCCGGTTCGTCGAACTGCACGATGTCGATGCCGTCGGCCTCGAGCGCGCGCGCCTCCTGGTTCAGCAGTTCGGCGAACGCCAGCGCCAGCGCGACGCGGTCGCCATAGTGCCGGTCGGCGACCGTGTCGACGATCGTCATCGGGCCGGGCAGCGTGAACTTGGTGCGACGCCGGGTGTGCGCGCGCAGCAGTCGCGCCTCGTCCGCGTGGACCCGCCCCTTCAACCGCAGCGGGCCGACGACCTGCGGCACCATCGCCTTGTAGCGGTCGGCGCGGATCCCCATCTCGACCCTGTGCTCGAAGTCGATGCCCTCGACGTGTTCGAGGAAGCCGTGCACGAAGTGCTGGCGCGACTGCTCGCCGTCGCCGATGACATCGAGCCCGGCGTCCTCCTGGGTCTTGATCCACAGCAGCGTGGCGTCGAGCTTGGCCTGCGCCAGGTCGGCCCCCCCCGATCGCCACTGCGGCCAGAGTTTGCCGGTTTCGGCCAGCCAGCCCGGCTTGGGCAGGCTGCCGGCAATCGCGGTCTCGAACATGCGTGTCTCCTCTGGACGTCGGATGTGGCGGCAGGTTAACGCAACGCGGCATCGCTGCCGTTGCGCAGCACCGATGCAGGGCCGGCCTGCGATGCACGCCGGCATCGCGCGCGGCTGCGTTCGGTGTACGCCAGCGCGGCTGCGTCGGCAGCGGCGACGCGCGCTCGGGGCGCGCTACACCGCGCGTCGCAGCACGCGCTGCGGATACGGGATCTCGACGCCCGCCGCGCCGAGCGTGCGCAGGACGGCGAGGTTGACGTCGCTGAGCACGTTGCCCTGACCGTTCTCGAGGTCCGCGATCCAGAACACCAGCGTCAACTCGAGCCCGTCGGAGGCAAACGCCGACAGCTGCACCGACGGCGCCGGGTCCGCGAGCACCCGCGGCACGGCCTGCAGCGCCGCCACCAGTTGCGGCGTCAGCGCAGCCAGTTCGGTGCCGTAGGCCACTTGCACGACGCTCTTTAGCGCGACCTTGGGGTCGGCGAGCGACCAGTTCTCGACCCGCTGCGTGATCAGCAGTTCGTTGGGAACGATCGACTCGCGGCCGGTGACGCTCCGCAGCACCGTGTAGCGCGTCTTGATGTCGGCGATGCGGCCTTCGAAGCCGTCCACCTTGACGAGGTCGCCGATGCGTAGCGAACGCTCGGCCAGGATGACGAAGCCCGAGACGTAGTTGGCTGCCAGCTTCTGCAGCCCGAAGCCCAGGCCGATGCCGACCGCACCGCCCAGCACCGACAGCGCCGCCAGCGGAATGCCGGCGGCCGACAGCGCCAGCAGCAGCCCGACAAGCAGCAGGGCGGCGCGAGTGGCATTGGCAGCGATCTTGCGCACCGACAGGCTGACCTGCCCGGCCGCCATCAGCCGACCTTCGATCGTCGCCGACAGCCACAGCATCGCCAGCAGCACGACCATGGCAGTGAACGCGCCTTCGACCAGGCTGCGCAGCGAGACCACGCTGCCCGCAATGTGCCACTGCACGCCCTCGAGCTCGGCGAGCAACAGCGGCAGCAGCCTGGTGAGCCACAACACGAGTCCGATCCACACCAGCCACGACAACCCTCGACCGAAGGTTCGCACCAGCGGCGAGGCCGGGAACGCCACGTCGAGCACGCGCACCGCGACGCGGATCATCGCCAGGCTCGACAGGATGGGCACGGCCAGCTTGAACACCGCCATGTCGAGGCCGAGGCCGGCCGCCACGCCGTGCAGCGGACCCTGCATCAGCCAGCGCGCGGCCAGCGCCAGCAGCAACGCCAGCAGCGGGAACAACACGCCGTCGACGCCGTGCGTGCCGAAGGCGATGCTGCCCGGCGCCGCGCGCCGCGCCAGCCGGACCACGCCCCAGGCCAACACCAGACACAGCGCCAGCAAGGCCAGCTCGGCCAGCGCGTTCGGGCGCAACAGCGCGGCCATCAGCTCCGCCAGCGAATCGATTCCCGACATCAGCGCGCCTTCCACGCCGGCCGCGCCGAAGCGCGCACGGGCCGCTTCGGCGGACCCGCACGCCGGCCCGACTCAGACATCCGCCAGCACCCGCAGATGTGCGACCACGCTGCGCGCGAGCGCGCTCATGGCATAGCCGCCCTCGAGACAGGAGACGATCCGTCCGTGGGCGTGACGGTCGGCCAGGTCCTTCATGCGCCGCGTGATCCACGCGTAGTCGGCCTCGACCAGGCCGAGCTGGCCGAGGTCGTCCTCGCGGTGGCCATCGAAGCCGGCCGAGATGAAGATCATCTCCGGGCGAAACTCCTCGAGCCGCGGCATCCACATCGCGTCGATGGTCTCGCGGATCTCCATGCCGCGCGTGTACGGCGGAATCGGTACGTTGACCATGTTGGTGCCCTTGGGTACCGCACCGCAGTTCGGATACAGCGGGTGCTGGAAGATGCTGGCCATCAGCACGCGTTCGTCGCCGGCGATGATGTCCTCGGTGCCGTTGCCGTGATGCACGTCGAAGTCGACGATCGCCACGCGTCGGCAGCCCAGCACGTCGAGCGCGTGGCGGGCGCCGATCGCGACGTTGTTGAAGAAGCAGAAGCCCATCGCCTCGTCGCGCGTGGCGTGGTGGCCGGGCGGGCGGATGGCGCAGAACGCGTTGGCCGCCTCGCCTCGCCACACCGCCTCGGTGGCCGCCACCGCGGCACCGGCGGCGCGCAGCGCGGCGCGCCAGGTGCCGGGGCTAGCCACGGTGTCCATGTCGAGGCGGCGCGACTCGCCGCTGGCCTGCACCTGCTCGAGCACGTCCTTCAGTTGCAGCACGTAGCCGGTGTGGTGCGCGCGCTCGATCTGCTCGAGCGTGGCCATCGGCGCATCGCGGTATTGCAGCGCCATGTCCAGCCCCGAGGACAGCAACTGGTCGGAGATCGCGTCGAGGCGTTGCGGGCACTCCGGATGACCGGCGCCCATATCGTGCAAACGGCACTCGGGGTGGGTGTACAGGGCGGTGGACATCGGGCTCGCGAGGGGATTTGGGCTATCGTGCCAGGCATGGCTGATGCCAACCTTGCGCAGCGCCTGACTGGGCTCGCGGATCAGATTAGCACGATCATCGTCGGCAAACGGGCCCAGATCGAGGACTGCCTGGCGTGCCTGCTCGCCGGCGGCCACCTGCTGATCGAGGACGTCCCCGGCGTGGGCAAGACGACGCTGGCGCATGCGCTGGCGGTCTCGCTCGGGCTGCGCTTCTCGCGCGTGCAGTTCACCGCCGACCTGATGCCGTCGGACCTGCTCGGCGTCAGCGTCTACGAGCGCAGCCGGGAAGCCTTCGTCTTCCACCCGGGCCCGGTGTTCGCCCAGGTGCTGCTGGCCGACGAGATCAACCGCGCCGGCCCCAAGACGCAGAGCGCGCTGCTCGAAGCGATGGAGGAAAAGCAGGTCTCGATCGAGAACGAGACGCGCGCGCTGCCCAGGCCGTTCTTCGTCATCGCGACGCAGAACCCGACCGACCAGCTCGGCACCTACCCGCTGCCCGAGAGCCAGCTCGACCGCTTCCTGATGTGCATCACCCTCGGCTACCCCGACAAGGTGTCCGAGCGCGCGCTGCTGGCGGGCGAGGACCGGCGCCAGACCATCGAGCGGCTCGGCGCGGTGATGACGCCGGCCGAGCTGCTGGCCGCGCAGGCCGCAGTGCTGCGGGTGCATGCGTCGGAGGCACTGCTCGACTATCTGCAGGCGCTGATCGCTGCGACGCGCTCGGGGCAGTGGTTCGTCGAGGGGCTGAGTCCGCGCGCCGCGATCGCGATCCTGCGTGCCGCGCGGGCGCGCGCGCTGCTGGCGCAGCGCGACTACGTGGCACCCGACGACAT
>JBBIPS010000293.1:0-4398 GCA_037442725.1 Burkholderiales bacterium
CCCGACGCAGACCGCAGCCCGGCCGTGCTGCAGGCAGGCGCGGGCCGGCCCGCCCGGGCTCGTCCGCGCCCGACCTCAGTCGGCCTGCTTGCGCAGGAACGCCGGAATCTCGATCTCGTCCATGCCGCCGGAGGTGTAGGCCTCGACCCGGGTGCGCGCGCTGCGCCAGACGCTGGGCACACCGAGCTTGCTGTAGTCTTGCGACGGCGGCGCGTCGGGCCGGGTCGGTGCGGTCGGCGTCGCGACCTTGTCGAGGATCGGCAGGTTGTCGGTGCCGGTGCGCAAGCCCGGCGCCGGCTGCACCACCGTCAGCGGCGCGACGTGCGGGCGGGCGCGCGACAGGCCGGTGGCGATCACCGTGACGCGCAGCTGGTCGCCCAGCGTCTCGTCGTAGGCGGCGCCGTAGATGATGTGCGCGTCCTCGGCGGCGTAGCGGCGGATGGTGTTCATCGCCGCCTTGCTCTCGTTCAACTTGAAGTTGGCCTTGTTGGCCGCGATCAGCACCAGCACGCCGCGCGCGCCCGACAGGTCGATACCTTCGAGCAGCGGGCACGCCACCGCGGCCTCGGCGGCCTTGGTGGCACGGTCCGGCCCGCCGGCCTGCGCCGTGCCCATCATCGCCTTGCCCGGCTCGCTCATCACCGTCTTGACGTCCTCGAAGTCGACGTTGACCAGGCCGTGCATGTGGATGATGTCGCTGATGCCGCCCACCGCGTTCCTGAGCACGTCGTCGGCGTGCGCGAAGGCGCACTCCTGCGTCACGTCGTCGCCCAGCACCGCCTGCAGCTTCTCGTTGAGCACGACGATCAGGCTGTCGACGTTGGCCTCGAGCTCGGCCGTGCCGGCATCGGCCTGCTGCATGCGGCGCCGGCCCTCGAACTCGAACGGCTTGGTGACGACGCCCACCGTCAGGATGCCCATCTCCCTGGCCACGCGGGCGACCACCGGTGCCGCTCCGGTGCCGGTGCCGCCACCCATGCCGGCGGTGACGAAGACCATGTGCGCGCCTTCGAGCGCCTCGCGCACGCGCTCGAGAGCCTCCTCGGCGGCGGCCTTGCCCTTGTCGGGCTGGCCGCCGGCGCCGCGGCCGTTGTCACCGAGCTGGATCAGCGTCGGCGCGCTGCTGCGGTTGAGCGCCTGCGAGTCGGTGTTGGCGCAGACGAACTCCACGCCGATGACCCCCTGGGTGATCATGTGCTCGACGGCGTTGCCGCCGCCCCCCCCCACGCCGACCACCTTGATGCGGGTGCCCTGGTCGAATTCCTCGATCATCTCGATAGGCATGTAGATCTCCTGTTGCGTCGTTGAGCAGTTGCCGGAAAAAACGTCGTGTTGCAGCGTCAAAAGAGCGTGGGGCGTGGGTTCGCCCCGAGTGGAAATGGCGTCAGAAATTACCCACGAACCAATCCTTGATGCGGCCGAACAGCGTCTGCACCGAGCCCGCCTGCTGCGCCGCCTTGAGGCCGCGCGCGCGCGCCAGCCTGGCCTCCTCGAGCAGCCCCATCACGGTGGCCGAGCGCGGGTTGGCCACCATGTCGGCGAGCGCCCCGGCGTAGGTGGGCAGGCCCTTGCGCACGGGCTTCAAGAAGATGTCCTCGCCGAGCTCGACCATGCCGGGCATCACCGCGCTGCCGCCGGTGACGACGATGCCCGACGAGAGCAGCTCCTCGTAGCCCGAGCCGCTGATCACCTGGTGCACGAGCGAGTAGATCTCCTCGACGCGCGGCTCGATCACGCCGGCCAGCGCCTGGCGCGAGAGCATGCGCGGCGCGCGGTCGCCCAGCCCCGGCACCTCGAGGTTCTGGCCCGGGTCGGCCAGCAGTTGCTTGGCCACGCCGTACTCGACCTTGATCTCCTCGGCGTCCTTGGTCGGCGTGCGCAGCGCCATCGCGATGTCGCTGGTGATCAGGTCGCCGGCGATCGGGATCACCGCGGTGTGGCGGATCGAGCCGTCGGTGAAGATGCTGACGTCGGTGGTGCCGGCGCCGATGTCGACCACCGCCACGCCCAGGTCCTTCTCGTCCTGCGTCAGCACCGCGGCGGCCGAGGCGCTGGGGTTGAGCACCAGGCGCTCGACCTCGAGGCCGCAGCGGCGCACGCACTTGAGGATGTTCTCGGCCGCGCTCTGCGCACCCGTGACGATGTGCACCTTGACCTCGAGCCGGCTGCCGCTCATGCCAATCGGCTCCTTGACCTCGTGGCCGTCGATGACGAACTCCTGCGGTTCGACCAGCAGCAGGCGCTGGTCGTTCGGGATGTTGATCGCCTTGGCGGTCTCGACCACGCGCGCCACGTCCACCGGCGTGACCTCGCGGTTGTCGCGCACGATCACCATGCCGGTCGAGTTCTGGCCGCGGATGTGGCTGCCGGTGATGCCGGTGTAGACGCGCTCGATCTTGCAGGCGGCCATCATCTCGGCCTCCTTCAGCGCCTGCTGGATGCTCTGCACGGTGGCGTCGATGTTCACGACGACGCCGCGCTTCAAGCCGTGCGTCGAGGCCACCCCCATGCCGGCCAGCCGCAGCTCGCCGCCGGGCAGCACCTCGGCGGCGACCACCATCACCTTGGCCGTGCCGATGTCCAGCGCGACGACGAGATCCTTGTATTCCTTGGCCATGTCGGTCCCCACCTCCTGCTACTTGCGGCGTGCCGGCGCGGCCGGCACGGTCGTCGTCACACCTTCAGGCGCACCGCGTAGCCGTCGGCATGGCGCAGGTCGGCCGACTCGAGTGGCCGCTGGTAGCGCCCGGTGACCTGCGCCAGCGTGCGCACGAAGCGCCCGGTGCGCGCCAGCACCTCGTCGTCGCTGCCGCGCCCGAGTTCGATGGCCGCACCGCCCTCGAGCGTGGCGCGCCACGAGCCGCGCCCGGACAGCGTGAGCTCGTCGATGTCGCCGGCACCCAGCCGCGCCAGCACCGGTTGCAGCCGCTGGTACAACGCCAGCACCTGAAGCGCGCTGCCGTCGGGGCCGGCAAGGCGCGGCAGCGCGTCGTCCTCGACGTCGCCGACGTTGGCCTCGAACACCTCGCCGAAGCTGTTGACCAGCCGGTCGTTGCCGTCCTCGGCCGCCCACAGCGCCACCGGGTGGTGCTCCTCGATCCGCACCGCGAGCTGTGCCGGCCAGACGCGGCGCGCCACGGCGTGGCGCACCCAGGGCACCGACTCGAAGGCCGCGCGGCCCTGCTGCAGGTCAAGCGTGAAGAAGTTGCCGGCCAGCCGCGGCACGGCATTGGCGCGGATCGTCGAGACGCTGTTGCGGCTGACCTCGCCGTCGATGCGGATCGAGCGCAGCGCGAAGGCCGGCAGGCGCGCCAGCCACAGCACAGCGGCCACGCACAGCGCCAGCGCGGCCAGTACGAACACCGCGCGCGCAGCAGCCTGCATCAGGCGCACGTCGAGCGGCAGCGCGGCGTGCGGCGCGCTGCCGGTCGGGGTGGCGAACGCAACGGCCATGGCTCAGTCGCCCTGGCGCGCCGGGCGCGGCGTGTCGAGCGTCGCGTCCTGCAGCACCCGCAGGCACAACTGCTCGTAGCTGATGCCGGCCACGCGCGCCGACATCGGCACCAGCGAGTGCGCGGTCATCCCCGGCGAGGTGTTCATCTCGATCAGGAAGGGCTTGCGGTCCGCGGCGCGGATCATCAGGTCGGCGCGGCCCCAGCCGCGACAGCCGAGCGCGCGGTAGGCGGCGACGACCAGGCGCGCGATCTCGCGCTCCTCGGCGGCGGGTAGGCCGCTCGGGCACAGGTAGCCGGTGTCGTCGCTGAAGTACTTGTGCTGGTAGTCGTAGTTGCCGCCCGGGGCGCAGATGCGGATCAGCGGCAGCGCGCGCGCCGCGGCACCGGCGCCGAGCACCGGGCAGGTGACTTCGTCGCCCTCGATGAACTCCTCGCACAGCACGTCGGCGTCGTAACGCGCCGACAGGCGCACCGCCGCGGCCATGCCGGAATAACCCTGCACCTTGGTGATGCCGATCGACGAGCCCTCGCGCGGCGGCTTGACGATGAGCGGCAGGCCGAGCTCGTCGGGGACGTTGATGATGCGCTCACGTTGCTGGTTATCGGGCGCCAGCCAGACCCAGCGCGGCGTCGGCAGCCCCTCGGCCAGCCAGACGCGTTTGGTCATGGTCTTGTCCAGCGCAATCGCCGAGGCCATCACGCCCGAGCCGGTGTACGGAATGTCGAGCAGCTCGAGCGCGCCCTGCACCGTGCCGTCCTCGCCGTGGCGGCCGTGCAGCGCGATGAAGGCGCGGTCGAAGCGCTCGCGCTTCAATTCGGCCAGATCGCGCTCGGCCGGGTCGAACCCCTGTGCATCGACGCCCGCCGACCGCAGCGCGCGCAGCACGCCGGCGCCCGACAGCAGCGAGATCTCGCGCTCGGCGCTGCTGCCGCCCATCAGCAC
>JBBIPS010000294.1:0-4394 GCA_037442725.1 Burkholderiales bacterium
AGGCCTGCGCATAGTGGCTGCGCGACGAACCCTCGAGACCGTGGAACAGCACCAGCCACGGCGCGCCGGCCGACGCTGCGCCCGCCGGTGCGTCGATGAAGTCGACATCGATGAAGTCGCCGTCCGGCGTGTCCCAGCGCTCGCGTCGCCAGCGCACCGGCGCCGCCGTGGGCCGGCGCGCATAGAGCGCCGGCCAGATGGTCTGCGCATCGCCGCCGGGCTGCCACCAGGGGGCGCGGAAGTTCTGCATCGTCGTCGCCGCGAACCGGCCGGGCCGCACGGCTAACGCGGCACCGCGGGCGTCGCGCCGCACGCCAAACGTCCGCCCCGGGTGGCCGCGATGCCGGTGCCGTCCTGCGTGTCGTGCACGGCGGCGCTCCTAACGGAAGACCACCGTGCGCTGGCCGTTCAGCAGCACCCGGTGCTCGACGTGCCAGCGCACCGCGCGCGCCAGCACCACGCTTTCGACATCGCGGCCGACCGCGCTGATGGCCTCGGCGGACTGCGTGTGGTCGACGCGCTCGACGTCCTGCTCGATGATCGGGCCCTCGTCGAGATCGGCGGTGACGTAATGCGCGGTGGCGCCGATCAGCTTGACGCCCCGCGCGTGCGCCTGGTGGTAGGGCCGCGCGCCCTTGAAGCTGGGCAGGAAGCTGTGATGGATGTTGATCGCGCGGCCAGCCAGCGCGGCGCAAAACCCGGGGCTGAGGATCTGCATGTAGCGCGCCAGCACGACCAGGTCGACGCGCTCGCGCTCGACCAGCGCCTCGACCTGCTGCTCCTGCGCGCGCCGGGCCGCGGCGCTGCTCGCCACCGGCAGCGGCAGGTGGTGGAACGGCACGCCATGGTTGGCGGCCAGCGCCGCGAAGGTGGTGTGGTTCGAGACGACGCCGGCGATCTCAGCCTCCAGCTGGCCGCTGCCGACGCGGAACAGCAGGTCGTTCAGGCAGTGTCCATGCTGGCTCACCATCAGCAGCAGGCGCGGCTTGCGCGCGACTGAATACAGGTGGGCGTCCATGCCGAAGCGCTGGCGCAGCGGGGCGATCAAGCCCTCCAGCGCTGCCCGCTCGGCCAGATGCGGCGGCGCGGCGAAGTGCACGCGCATGAAGAACAGGCCGCTGGCGTCGGCGTCGTCGGTGTCGACGTCGCCGAACTGCTGCGAATCGAGGATGTTGCAGCCGGCCTCGAACAACAGGCCCGAGACGGCGTAGACGATCCCCTTCTGGTCGCGGCAGGCCAGCGTGAGGACGAATTGGCTGGCGCGGGGCACGGGCGTGCCGTTCAGTCGACGCCGGCCCGCTCGGGCGACGGCGAGCCACGCGAGCGTTGGGGCTGCATGTCAGGTGCGCATGCCGCCACCGGACCGTGCCGCCCCTTCTGGGACGGGCGTCGCTGGCGCTTCGGGAGGATTCATGTCAGTGCGCCGCGTGCAGCTTCTCGCCCGCCTTCAGCTTGTAGACGGTTCCGCAGTAGGGGCAGCGACCCTCGCCACCGGCGGCCACGTCGATGAACACCCTGGGATGGTTGCTCCACAGCGGCATCAACGGGTTCGGGCAGGCCACCACGCCGGGGCCCTGCAGGTCCCGGGCGCTGACTTCGACGACGGCTTTGGCTTCGATCATGTTGCTCTCGCGGGATGGGTTCAGACCCGGCTCAGCCACTCGGCATGCCGGGCATCGCGGCCGTTGACGATGTCGAAGAAGGCGGCCTGGATGCGTGTGGTGACCGGCCCGCGCGCACCGGCGCCGAGCTCGACGCGGTCGAGCTCGCGGATCGGCGTCACCTCAGCCGCGGTGCCGGTGAAGAAGGCCTCGTCGCTGATGTAGACCTCGTCGCGCGTGATGCGCTTCTCGACCAGTTCGAGCCCGAGGTCGCGGCAGATCGTGAAGATGGTGTTGCGGGTGATGCCGTTGAGCGCCCCGGACGACAGGTCGGGCGTGTAGACGACGCCGTTCCTGACGATGAAGATGTTCTCGCCCGGACCCTCGCTGACGAAGCCCGACGCGTCGAGCAGCAGCGCCTCGTCGTAGCCGTCTTCGGTGACCTCCATGTTGGCCAGGATCGAGTTGGTGTAGTTCGACACCGCCTTGGCCTGCGTCATCGTGATGTTGACGTGGTGGCGGGTGTAGCTCGAGGTCTTGACGCGGATGCCGCGCTTGAGACCCTCCTCGCCCAGGTACGCGCCCCACGGCCAGGCGGCGATCATCAGGTGAATGGTGCAGCCCTTGGGGCTGACGCCAAGCTTCTCGTCGCCGATCCACGCCAGCGGGCGCAGGTAGCAGGTCTGCAGCCGGTTCTCGCGCACCACCTGCTTCTGCGCCTGCTCGACCTGCTCGATCGAGTACGGGATCTTCATGCGCAGGATCCTGGCGCTGTTGAACAGCCGCTCGGTGTGCTCGCGCAGGCGGAAGATCGCCGTGCCCTGCGCGGTGTTGTAAGCGCGCACGCCCTCGAAGACGCCGCAGCCGTAGTGCAGCGTGTGCGTCAGCACGTGGATCTTGGCGTCGCGCCAGTCGACCAGCGCGCCGTCGATCCAGATCTTGCCGTCACGGTCAGACATCGACATGGGCGAGTCCTCGGTTGGTTGTGAGCCGCGATTTTAGTCGCCGTCCCTGGCCGCGCCGGTGCCCGCGAACGCGGTCGAGCCCGCCGCCCGGCGGCGCGGCGGTCTGCCGCGTCCGCACGGTGTCGTCAAAGCGCGCGCACGATGTCCACCGCCTGCTCGATGCGCTCGATCGCATGCACCTGCAGGCCTTCGATCGGCTTCTTCGGCGCGTTCGCGCGCGGCACCAGCGCGACCGAGAAGCCGAGCTTGGCCGCCTCCTTCAGCCGCTCCTGGCCGCGTGGCGCGGGCCGCACCTCGCCGGCCAGCCCGACCTCGCCGAAGGCGATGAAGCCCGGCGGCAGCGGCTTGGCACGCAGGCTGCTCTGGATCGCCAGCAGCACCGCCAGGTCCGCCGCGGGCTCGCTGATGCGCACGCCGCCCACCGCGTTGACGAAGACGTCCTGGTCGCCGCTGTCGACGCCGGCGTGGCGGTGCAGCACCGCCAGCAGCATCGCCAGCCGGTCGCGCTCCAGGCCGACCGACAGCCGGCGCGGGCTCGGCCCGCCCGAGTCGACCAGCGCCTGGATCTCGACCAGCAGCGGGCGCGTGCCCTCGAGCGTGACCAGCACGCAAGAGCCCGGCACCGGCGCACCGTGCGTCGACAGGAAGATGGCACTCGGGTTGCTCACCCCCTTCAGGCCGCGCTCGGTCATCGCGAAGACGCCGATCTCGTTGACCGCGCCGAAGCGGTTCTTGATGGCGCGCACCAGGCGGAAGCTGCTGTGCGTGTCGCCCTCGAAGTACAGCACCGTGTCGACGATGTGCTCGAGCACGCGCGGCCCGGCCAGCGCGCCCTCCTTGGTGACGTGGCCGACGAGCACGATCGCGCAGCCGCCGGACTTGGCGCTGCGCGTCAACTGGGCGGCGCACTCGCGCACCTGCGCCACCGACCCCGGTGCGCTGGTGAGCTGCTCGGAGTACAGCGTCTGGATCGAGTCGATGACGCAGAACTCCGGCTGCTCCTCCGCCAGCGCGGCCTGGATCTTCTCGAGCTGGATCTCGGCCAGCACGCGCAACGATCTGCCGGCCAGCCCGAGCCGGCGCGCGCGCAGCGCGACCTGCGCGCTCGACTCCTCACCGGTGACGTAGAGCACCTTGATCTGCGTCGACAGCGTCTCGGCCGCCTGCAGCATCAGCGTCGACTTGCCGATGCCGGGGTCGCCGCCGATCAGGATCACGCCGCCTTCGACGATGCCGCCGCCGAGCACGCGGTCGAGTTCGGGCTGGCCGGTGGGCGTGCGCTCGACCTCGGCGGTCTCGATCGCCGCCAGCGTGGCCACCGCCTGCGCAGAGGCCAGCGACTGATAGCGGTGCCGCGTCGCCGGCGGCGCCTCGGCCACCGTCTCCTCGAGCGTGTTCCACCCGCCGCAGCTCGGGCACTTGCCCAGCCACCTGGGGCTGATGCCGCCGCAAGCGCTGCAGGTGTAGACGGTCTTGTCCCTGGCCATGGCGCGCATTGTCGAGGCAACCCGCAAACGGCGGGTCGGGCCGCAACGACAGTGCGCGCCGCCTCGGTCCGGCTGCCGGTGCGTCGCCGCCGTGGCGCTGACGCGCCGCGCGCCTGCGGGCTCTCAGGCCAGCGCCACCGGCACGCGCGGCGCAGTTTTTCCGTTGATCGCGGCCAGAAAAAGCTCCCGCGAATTCATCGATAGCGCTCCGGTCGCTCGCGTGCGTGCTGGTCGAGCCCATGCTCGGCTCCGGCGGGTGCATCCCCGGCGACCCGGCGTTCCTGTCGGTGCTGCGCGAGGCGACGCGGCAGGCCGGCGCGCTGCTCATCTTCGATGAGGTG
>JBBIPS010000295.1:0-4379 GCA_037442725.1 Burkholderiales bacterium
GGGATCGACGTCGATAGCCTGGGCAGCGCCCGTCAACAGCTCGCCTGCCGGCGGGTCGGTCGGCGCATCGGCGCCGGTGACGCTGTCGACCTCGCTCCTGGCTGCGGCGCGGCGGCGGCGCGGCTTGGGAGCGTCGACGGCGTCGGCGTCCGGCTCGGCACCAGGATGTTCAGAAAGGGGTTGGTCAGGATCGTGCGGAGTCATGCTTGCGCAGCGGGGGTGGATTCGGTCGTCCCGTGGGGGGGCTGGGGTGCCGCATCGGTCGACAGCGGCGCGGCCGGGGGCGGCGCGTCGGTGCGCGTTTCGGGTTCGGGCATCGTGACGGCGACATCACCGTGCGACACATCGGCAACTCCGGTGACGGCAGCAGCGCCGGCCACGCCCGCCGCCGCCGGCGAAGTGTCCGTCGCTGCCGCCAGCTCGAATGCGAGCTGCGCCGACGACGCCGACTCGCCTTCGAGCAGCGACGGCTGGCCGTCGGATGGCTCCAGCGATGGCTCCTGTGCCGGGCCTTCGAGTTCGGGCAGCTGGTCCAGGCTGGACAGCCCGAGGTCGTCGAGGAACTGCCGCGTCGTGGCGTACAGCGCCGGGCGCCCTGGTGCCTCACGGTAGCCGATCGCTTCGATCCAGCCGCGCTCCTCGAGCTGCTTGACGATCTGGCTGCTGACGGTGACGCCGCGGATGTCCTCGATGTCGCCGCGCGTCACCGGCTGACGGTAGGCGACGATGGCAAGCGTCTCGAGCGCTGCGCGCGAATAGCGCGGTGGCTTCTCGGGATGCAAGCGGTCCAGATAGTCGCGCATCTCGGGCCGACTCTGGAAACGCCAGCCGCTGGCCAGTGCCACCAGCTCGACGCCGCGATCGGCCCAGTCGCGCGCCAGCTCGTCGAGCAGGCTGCGCAGCGTGTCGCATCCGACCTGGTCGTCGAACAGGCTGCCCATCTCGCGCAGCGCGAGCGGCTGCTGGGCGCAGATCAACGCAGTCTCGAGGACGCGCTTGGCATCCAGTGTGTTCATGCAAGCCTGTTCACGTGATCCGTCGCGCAGGTCGCGGCGGGCGGGCATCGCCTGTGGCGGACGACTCGGGCGCAGTGCCCTTCACGGGCGGTGCACGGCTGTCTGTTCGGTTGGCGGTCCCCCCCCAGCGCAACGCTGCCGTGGAACCGTACGCGCCTGCGCGGCAGGCGCCCCTCTTGGGTGGCAGGTCCAGGTGCGCTCAGGGCTCGCGGGCCCCGGCCGCCTGCCGACTCGATGCTGCATTGTAGACGCACACCGGCCGCCGCATCAGCGCCCGGTGACGGTCTGCCACGCAGCGGCCAGATCCGCCGGCAGCGCGGCGGCAAAGGCCAGCGCGCGCCCCGTGACCGGATGGGTGAACGCCAGCTCGGCGGCGTGCAGCGCCTGGCGCGTCAGGCCCAGCGCGACGCGCCCGCCGTAGAGCACGTCGCCGAGCAGCGGGTGACCACGCGCCGCCAGGTGGACGCGGATCTGATGCGTGCGCCCGGTATGCAAGGCACAGCGCAGCGCGCTGACGCCGGCACGCACGGCGATGCACTCGACGTCGGTGCGCGCCGGCTTGCCCGAGGCCAGCACCGCCATGCGCAGGCGCGATGCCGGATCCCGGCCAATCGGCGCGTCGAGGGTCGCACTCGGCCACGCCACCTCGCCGTGCGCCAGCGCCAGATAGATGCGCCGCACCTCATGCGCGGCGATGGCGCGCACCAGCGCCGTCATCGCCGGCAGCGTGCGCGCCACCACCATCAGCCCGCTGGTGTCCTTGTCGAGCCGATGCACGATGCCCGCGCGCGGCAGCGCGCCCGCCTCGGCATCGCGCGCCAGCAGACCGTTCAGCAGTGTGCCGGACCAATGCCCCGCCGCCGGGTGCACGACCAGGCCGGCGGGCTTGTCGATCACCAGCAGGTGCGCGTCCTCGTAGAGCACCGCCAGCGCGATCGGCTCGGGCCGGAACGCCTGGCTCGCTGCGGTGGGCACCAGTTCGACTTGCAGGTGTTGCCCGACGCGCAGCTTGCGCGAGGCAGTGGTCTGCACGACGCCATCGAGCCGCACGTGTCCGCGCTCGACCAGCAACTGCAGGTGGCTGCGCGAGAACTCGCCGGCCAGCGCCACCAGCACCTTGTCCAGCCGCAGCCCGTGCTGGCCGGGACCGATCACGGTCTCGCGCCGTTCGGGTGCCGTCTCGGCGGCGTCGACCTCGCCGTCGGCATCATCGGCGACGCCAGGCGCGTCGGCGGGCAGGACGGATGCGGCCATTAGAATCGTTTCGATTGCATGCCTGCCTGGAAGGACACGGCCGCCGAGCCGGCTGTCGACACCTATGAAGATGCTTGAGACTGCGCGCCGTGGCGCGCCTGCCCGCAATGCACGCGCTGGCGCGTTCGCTGCGTCGCTGCTCGCCGCGTTGCTCGGTGCCTGCAGCACGAGCCCGAAAGACGACGAGGCCCGCAACAGTCCGGAAAAATTGTACGCGGACGCCAAGGACGACTTGAACAGCGGCGCCTACGACAAGGCCATCAAGACGCTCGAGCGACTGGAAGGGCGCGCCGCCGGCACGCTGCTGGCGCAGCAGGCACTGCTCGACCAGGCCTATGCCCAGTGGCGCAGCGGCGAGCGCGTGTTGGCCGTCGCCGCGCTCGAGCGCTTCATCAAGCTGCATCCGTCGAGCCCGGCGATGGACTATGCGCTCTACCTGAAGGGCGTCGTCAACTTCAACGACAACCTCGGCCTGTTCAGCAGCGTGTCGCGGCAGAACCTGTCCGAGCGCGACCAGCAGGCCTCGCGCGACGCGTACCAGTCGTTCCGCCAGCTCGTCGAGCAGTATCCGGCCTCCAAATACGCGCCGGACGCGCGCGCACGCATGGACTACATCGTCAACTCCTTGGCCGAGTACGAGGTGCATGTGGCGCGCTACTACTACCGGCGCGGCGCCTACCTGGCCGCCGCCAACCGCGCCCAGCAGGCGGTGCGCGAATACCAGCAGGCACCCGTGACCGAAGAGGCGCTGTATATCCTGGCCACCAGCTACGACCGCCTCGGCCTGGCCGACCTGCGCGACGACGCCGACCGCGTGCTGAAGAAGAACTTCCCCGACAGCCCCCACCTCAAGGGCGGCGTACGCGTTCCCGAGCGCCGCTGGTGGCAGTTCTGGTGAACGCGCGCCAGAGCAAGAAGGGTTGATCCCGAACGCGAACGCACCGGCTGTGCGACTGCGCGTTCGATCGACGGGCCACCGCCCGACTGCTGGCGACCGCTGCCGCCATCACAAGGCCACATACGGCCTGGCACGGCCTGGCACCGGATCGCCAGCCCGGGCACGACGGCGGCCGCGCTGCGCTCAATGCGCAGCGGCGAGTTCGTCGAGCCAGGCCAGCGCATCGTCCTCGCTGTCGAGCGTGCCCATCGGCGGCAGCGCCTGGCGCAGCTTGCGGCCGTACGCCATCTGGCGCAGCCGCGGATCGGTGATCACGAGCAGGCCGCGGTCGGTCTCGCTGCGGATCAGCCGGCCCGCGCCCTGCTTGAGCGAAATCGCCGCCTCTGCCAGGTAGTATTCATTGAACGGGTCGCGGCCGCGGCGCTCGAGTTCGCGCGCGCGCGCCTGCACCAGCGGGTCGTTCGGCGGCGGGAACGGCAGCTTGTCGATGACCACGCACTGCAGCGCGTCGCCCGGAACATCGATGCCCTCCCAGAAGCTCTGCGAGGCCACCAGCACGCTGCGCGGCAGCGTCAGGAAGCGCTGCAGCAGCGTGCGCTTGGGGTGCGTGCCCTGCACCAGCACTTCGAGCCCGTCGCCGACCGCGGCGGCCGCCGCCGACAAGGCCTCGGCGATCAGCGGCAGCACGCGCAGCGTCGTCGTCAGCACGAAGGTACGCCCGCCGAGCCGGCCGGCCAGTCGCGCCGCGAGTGCGCCCACCGCCGCCGGGTGCTCGCCCTGGCCGGGCTTCGGGAAGTGCGGCGGCACCCAGGTGCGCGCGTGACCTGCGTAATCGAACGGGCTGCCCACGCGCAGGTGGCGGGCATCCTCGAGCGCCGCAGCGTCGCTGAACCAGCTCAACGCGTCGTCGGTGCCAAGCGTGGCCGAGGTGAAGATCCAGGCGCGCGGTGCGGCGGCGCGCTGTTCGACGAACAGGTCGCGGACATCGAGCGGCGACTCGATCAGCCTCGCCTCGCGCGCACCGACGTCGATCCAGCGCACGCGCTCGGCGGCCACCGGCCCGGCAAAGGTCGCCGCCAGCGTGGCCAAGGCTGCCGCACGCTCGGCCAGACGTGAGAAGTCGGGTGCGCTGGCCTCGACCTCGGTGACCGCGGCGCGTGCCGTCTCGGCCGCCTCGGCCAGCGCCTGCAACGCGGCAGCGAACTCGGGCG
>JBBIPS010000296.1:0-4363 GCA_037442725.1 Burkholderiales bacterium
TAGAACCAGTCGATCTTCACTGCCAGCGGCACCGAGTCGAGTGCCGCCGGTCCCTGGCCGGCGACCAGCGCGGCCAGCGCCAGCACCAGCAGCATCGCCAGCAGTCCGACGAGCAGCGGTCGCGGCGGCACGATGCGAGCGCGCGGCACGCGCTGGACATGGATCCACAGCGCGGCCAGCGCCGCCAGCGGGATGCCGATGTGCAGGAACTGCAGCAGCGAGAAGAAGCGGTCGGTGATCGCCTCGGGCAGGATGAAGTTGCGCACCAGCGTGCCGCGGAAGACCGGCAGCGCATCGAGCCATTCGGCCGTGGCCACGACGGTGTACTGCGCGAGCCGGTCCCACGGCAGCATGTAGCCGTTGATGCCCGACACATAGACCAGCCACAGCAGCACCACGCCACTGACCCACGAGAAGGCGCGGAAGCCCCGGTAGTGGTCGAAGCAGAAGTGCCGCGCCAGGTGCAGCAGCATCGTCAGCACCATCGCGTCGGAGGCGTAGCGGTGCACGCTGCGCAGGATGCCGCCAAGCCACCACTGCGTGTGTGTCAGCCGCTCGACCGAGGCGTAGGTGGTGTCGATGCCGGTGTCGTAGAAGGCGTAGAGGTAGAAGCCGCTCGCCGTGACCACGCCGAACATCAGGCAACTGATGCTGCCGAGGTGGTAGAGCGGATTGGCGGCCTCGCCGAACACGCGGTTGAACAGCCGCTCGGCGGCCAGGAACGCATGCCGGCCGAGCGCGGGGATGAGTTTCAGCACGGAAGGGCGGAGCGGGCCGGCGGTCGGCGTGGGTCGGGTCGGGGGTCGGTGCGCGAGGCAGGCAAGGCTAGCAACGGCCGGGGCCGACGCCCTTGATCCGTTTCAAGGAATCCGCCGACCGGTGTCGCGCGTCCGCCGGCGTCATCAGGGTCATCCCGAGGGGGCGTCCTCGACCTTCCCGTTTCTTGTACCACTTCAATTTATTCGTCGCGCTGCGCCACTAAATTTGCGGCCTCACGCGACCTTGCGCATCCAACAGGAGACCGACCATGGGCAACGACAGGCCAGTGCAGGAGGGCGAAGAGGAGGAGCGCATCCCCGCGCTCCAGCACATCATCGAGAACCCGTTCCTGCTGCTGTTCATCGGTGTGGCGATGCCCACCGTGCTCTACATCGTGTGGGGCGTGATGGAGATCGTCGGCATCCCGATCAGCCCGCTGGCCAAGTGACGAGGAACGACTGCCATGAGCGCCATCCTGCCCCCGTCGCAACGCATCTGGTGGAAACAGCCGGTCGACAAGGTCGAGATCGCGTGGATCGCGATCGCCTTCGCGTGGACCATGGTGATGTTCTTCATGATGCCGTACTGGCACATCTACGGTAAGCAGAACCTGTCGAACGAGACCTACCGCGTCAAGCCCGAGCAGTTCTCCCGCGCCGCGCAGGCGGTGGTCGACAAGTACACCGTGCGCACCGAGACCGACGAGAAGGTGCCGGTGGTCCATCCGCCGGCGGGCAGCGACGTGTTCCTGATCGCGCGGCTGTGGGCCTGGTGGCCGATCCTCGAGCTCGAGCAGGGCAAGACCTATCGCCTGCACCTGAGCTCGATGGACTACCAGCACGGCTTCTCACTGCAACCGGAGAACATCAACATCCAGGTCATCCCCGGGCTGGAGCACGTGGTCACGGTCACGCCCAACCGGGCCGGCACCTACGCCGTGATGTGCAACGAGTTCTGCGGCATCGGCCACCACAAGATGGTGTCCAGGCTGTACGTCAAGTAAACCCGGCGAGGAGACCATGGCAACCACGGAGCTGTTCCGCATCTGCCCCCGCACGGGGCTTCAATACCACAAGTCGGCCGAGACGCTGATCAAGGTCAACGCCGTCGCGGCGGTGGTCGCGCTGCTGGTCGGCGGCCTGCTCGCGCTGCTCATCACGCTGACGCGCTGGCAGGCGTTCCACCTCGTCAACGCCGAGAACTTCTATCTCATCCTCACCGCGCATGGGCTGGACATGCTGGTGATCTGGATCATCTTCTTCGAGATCGCGATCCTGTACTTCTGCTCGTCGACGCTGTTGCGCAGCCGACTCGCCACGCCACGCCTGGGCTGGCTTGCGTTCGCGCTGATGCTGATCGGCGCGCTCACCTTCAACGTCGCGATCTTCACCGGCAATGCGACGGTGATGATGACCTCGTACGTGCCGATGCAGGCGCACCCGGCGTTCTACCTCGGGCTGATCCTGTTTGCCGTCGGCGCGCTGATCGGATGCTTCATCTTCCTGGGCACGCTGGTGGTGGCCAAGGCCGAGAAGACCTACGAGGGTTCGATCCCGCTGGTGACCTTCGGCGCGCTGACCGCGTGCATCATCGCGATCTTCACGATCGCCTCGGGCGCGATCATCCTGATCCCCACCTTCCTGTGGTCCGCCGGCTACATCAAGAGCATCGATCCGCTGATGTACCGCACCATCTGGTGGGCCTTCGGCCACTCGTCGCAGCAGATCAACGTGGCCGCGCACATCGCCGTCTGGTACGCCATCGCCGCCATCGTCTTCGGCGCCAAGCCGATGAGCGAGCGCATCTCGCGCAGCGCGTTCGTGCTCTACATCCTGTTCCTGCAACTGGCCAGCGCGCACCACCTGCTGTCCGACCCGGGCCTGTCGTCCGAGTGGAAGATCTTCAACACCAGCTACGCGATGTACCTGGCGGTGCTGGCCTCGATGATCCACGGCCTGACGGTGCCGGGCGCGATCGAGGCGGCGCAGCGCGGCAAGGGCTACACCAAGGGCCTGTTCGAGTGGGTACGCAAGGCGCCGTGGGGCAACCCGGTGTTCTCGGGCATGTTCATCTCGCTCGTCGGCTTCGGCTTCCTGGGTGGCATCTCGGGCGTGATGATGGGCACCGAGCAGCTCAACATGCTGATCCACAACACGATCTACGTCCCCGGCCACTTCCACGCCACGGTGGTGATCGGCACCACGCTGTCGTTCATGGCGCTGACCTACTTCCTGCTACCCACGCTGTTCAACCGCGAGCTCGTCCTGCCCGGGCTGGCCAAGTGGCAGCCCTACCTGTTCGGCGGCGGCATGGGCGTGTTCAGCCTGGCGATGATGGGTGCCGGAACGCTGGGCGTGCCACGCCGCCACTGGGACATCACCTTCGCCGGCGCGTCGCTGCCGTACGAGTTCCCGGGTTCGGCCTGGCTGATGCTCGCGATCATGGGCGTCGGCGGTCTGATCGCGATCGTCGGCGGCATCAGCTACATCGGCATCACCGTGGGCACGCTGCTGTTCGGCCGCAAGCTCGACGTCGGCAGCTACAGCCGCACGCGCACGCAACTCAGGATGCCGGTGGCCGCGGCGCTGTCGGGCCACGGCACCTCCGGCGCCGGCTTCGTCGCACCGGGCACCTTCGTGTTCGCGCTGGTGTTCCTCGGCGCCTTCGTGCTGTACTACTTCGTCAACTGGAAGTACCTCTCCACCGTCTGGGGCCTGAGCTGATCGACCGGGAAGACACGCCATCATGAACGCCGCCGCCCGCCAGGTCCTGTCGCTGTTCAAGCTGCGCATCGGCGTCGTGATCGCGGTCACCGCGCTCGGCGGCGTGGCGGTGCAGCCGGGGCGCGCTCCGGGCTGGGGCACGGTTGTGGCGCTGTTTGCATGCGTGCTGGTGGCCTCCGCCGCGGCGGGCGCGTTCAACCAGTGGTGGGAGGCCGACCTGGACCGTCGGATGAAGCGCACCCGCGGCCGCCCGTTCGCCACCGGTGCGCTCACGCCGGGCGCCGGCTGGCTGGCGCTGATCGTCTCGATGACGGCGCTGGCCGGCCTGCTCGCCTGGCGCATCACCAACGCCGCGGCCGCCATCTACACCGTGGCCGGCGCGCTGGTCTATGCGCTGGTCTACACGGTCTGGCTCAAGCGCCGCACCTGGTGGAACATCGTCATCGGCGGGCTGGCCGGCAGCTTCGCGGTGCTGGCCGGCGCGGCGGCGGTCGATCCGCAGCTCTCGGTGCAGGCCTGGCTGCTGACGCTGGTGCTGCTGCTGTGGACGCCGCCGCACTTCTGGAGCCTGGCCATCGCCTTCCGCGACGACTACGCCGCGGCCCGGGTGCCGATGCTGCCGGTGGCCAAAGGGGACCGCGTCGCGGCCTGGGCCATCACCGGCCACGCGGTGGCGCTGCTGGTGCTCACCGTCGCGCTCGGCCTGATCTCGGGCGGCTGGGTCACCACCGTGCTGGCCGCCGTGGGCGGCGTCTGGTTCGTCGTCGAGGCGCTGCGCCTGCAGGCCGGGCCGACGCGCACGCGTGCGATGCGCAGCTTCGCGGCGTCGCTGATCGAGCTTACGCTGGTGCTGGTCGGCGTGATGGTCGACGCCGGGCTCG
>JBBIPS010000297.1:0-4341 GCA_037442725.1 Burkholderiales bacterium
GGCGCCAGCGGGTACTGCCAGCCGTAGCGGATGACGAAGAAGGTCATCACGGTGGTGATGGACATGTCCAGCGTCACCGCGATGCCGTAGGCCGAGGCCAGGTTGGACGAACTCTTGAACAGCCCGACCGCCAGCACGATGCAGGCGAACAGCCCCCAGTTGACGAACGGCACGTAGATCTGCCCGGTGTCACGCACCGACGTGTGGCGGATCGCCAGCCGCGGCAGCATGCCGAGCTGGATCGCCTGCTTGGTCACCGAGAACGCCGCCGTGATCAGCGCCTGCGACGCGATCACCGTCGCCGCGGTGGCCAGGCCCACCAGCGGCAGTTGCGCCCACTTCGGCGCCATCAGGTAGAACGGGTTCTCGATCGCCTGCGGCTGCGCCAGCAGCATCGCGCCCTGGCCGAAGTAGTTGACCACCAGCGCCGGCATCACGAAGCCGTACCAGGCGATGCGGATCGGGCGCTTGCCGAAGTGGCCCAGATCGGCATACAGCGCCTCGCCGCCGGTGACGCACAGCACCACCGCGCCCAGCCCGATGAAGGCCACCAGCGGCTGGTCGGTGAAGAAACCGACGGCATAGGCCGGGTTCAGCGCCACCAGCACGCGTGGGTTGGCGACGATGTGCGGCAGCCCGAGCGCGACCAGCACGATGAACCAGACCAGCGTGATCGGCCCGAACGCCTTGCCGATGCCGCCCGTGCCCAGGCGCTGCACCGCGAACAGCCCCGTCAGCACCAGCAGCGTCAGCGGGATGACGAAGGCGTCCAGGTGGGGTGCTGCCACCTGCAGCCCCTCGACCGCCGACAGCACCGAGATCGCCGGCGTGATGACGCCGTCACCGTAGAAGATCGCGGTACCGAACAGCCCCACCGTCATCAGCACACGGCGCAGCGCCGGCTTCGCGCGCACCGCGGTGGTGGCCAGCGCCAGCATCGCGATCAGACCGCCCTCGCCGTTGTTGTCGGCGCGCAGGATCAGCAGCACGTACTTGACCGAGACGATGACCGTCAGCGTCCAGAAGATCAGCGACAGCACGCCCAGGATGTTGTCGGGCGTGACCTCGACGTGGCCGGGGTGGAAGACCTCCTTCAGCGCATACAGCGGGCTGGTGCCGATGTCGCCATAGACGACACCGAGCGCGCCGAGCGTGAGTGCTGCCAGGGCCGCTGGGGTCTGCGTCGTGCTCTTGGGGGCGGGGGCCGTACTCACTGCGCAAGGCGCCGGGTGGTCCGGTGCCGGGAACCGAAAGGCGGCATTGTGCGCTCGGCGTTGTGCGGTGCGTCAACCAGACACGACGACGGGGTCGGCACTGCCGAAATCCGGCACGGGCCGCGTCTGCCTCGATCGCGGCGATGCGTCGACCAGGCCGGCGTGAAGGCCCCGGAGAACGCTGGCCCGAGTGCTCGCCAGCAGAGTCGGGCATCGTCGACCGCCCTGGCGATCGACGCGCCCCGGACGTTGCGCCACGCGCGCGCACTCGACCAGATCGAATGCCAGGGCGTTGCCGCCGAGACGCCCAGGTCGTTCAGCAGGACCTCGGCGCTCAGGCACTGGCCCAGGCTGAGGAGGTGGTTGATCCGGAACAGGCGTTCGGCTTGCGACATCGCCGCCTCCCGTCGGCGCTGCTGCGGCTGCGGCTTCGATCGTACGCCCTATCGCCGTGGCGACGCGGCACCGAGGCGTGCGCCGCGGACTGCCGTCGGGCACCGCGTCAGTCGTAGACCTCGGCGTCGGGATCGGTGGCTTCGAGCTCGTAGCTGGCGGCCAGCATCGCGAGCCGGCCGATGACGCCGTACATGTAGAAGCGGTTGGGCGCGCTGGCGCCGGGCTTGGCGCCCGCGCGCGGCAACTGGTGGCTGGCGTCGAAAGCCAGCGGCACGAAGCTGGCGCCGGGCGCGTTCAGGTTCTCGTCGACGCCGCGCTCGGCGTGCACGCGGTAGAAGCCGCCGACGACGTAGCGGTCGATCATGTAGACCACCGGCTCGGCCACCGCGGCGTTGACGCGCTCGTAGGTCGGCACGCCCTCCTGGATGATGACCTCGGTCGGGGGGGCGTCGTCCGTGCCGGCGTTCGCCTTGCCGCGCGCGCGCTCGGCCAGCGCGGCCAGGTCGCGCGCATCGCGCAGCGTCATCAGCCCCATGCCGCCGCTGCCGCTGTCGGCCTTGACGACGACGAACGGCTTCTCGTTGATGCCGTACTCCTTGTACTTGCGGCGAATCTTGCCCAGCAGCGCCTCGGTGTGGGTGCGCACGCAGTCGAGCCCGGAGTCGGCGCCGAAGTCGACCTTGCCGCACTGGCCGAACATCGGGTTGATGAGCCAGGAGTCCATGCCGAGCAGCTTGGAGAACTTCTTGGCCACTTCCTCGTAGCTGCGGAAGTGGCGGCTCTTGCGCCGCACCGACCAGCCGGCGTGCAGCGGCGGCAGCAGGTATTGCTCGTGCAGCCCGGCGAGCACCTCGGGCACGCCGGCGGCGAGCTCGTCGTTGAGCAGGATGGTGCAGGGGTCGAAGTGCTTCAACCCGAGCCGGCCGCGCGTGCGCAGCAGCGGCTCGAGCACCAGCTCGGCGCCGTCGGGCAGCGCCAGCCGGGTCGGCGCCTTGACGTCGGCATCGAGCGTGCCCAGGCGCACGTTCAGGCCGGCCTGGGTGAAGATGCGCATCAGGCGCTGCAGGTTGGCCAGGTAGAAGGAATCGCGACTGTGCTGCGCGGGGATCAGCAGCAGGTTCTTGGCCTCGGGGCAGATCTTCTCGATCGCCGCCATCGCCGCCTGCACCGCCAGCGGCAGCATCTCGGGCGTCAGGTTGTCGAAGCCGGTGGGGAACAGCTTGGTGTCCACCGGCGCGAGCTTGAAGCCGGCATTGCGCAGGTCGACCGCGGTATAGAACGGTGGCGTGTGCTCCATCCACTCGAGCCGGAACCAGCGCTCGATGGCCGGCATCGAGTCGAGGATGCGCGCCTCGAGCTCGTTGATCGGGCCGGTCAGCGCGGTGATGAGATGGGGGACCATGGCGATGCCTGGGTGCGAATGCAACGAAAGATTCTAGGCAGATGGGGTCGGCCCTCCGCCAGGCAAGCCAGTGGCGTGGCGCCGGGCGAAAAAGGGGCTGCCCGCAGGCAGCCCCGACTCGCTCGGAACCCAGCGTGGTTACTTGCTGTACGCCGTCTCGCCGTGCGCGCTGATGTCCAGGCCCTCGCGCTCCTGCTCTTCGGTGACGCGCAGGCCGATCACCAGGTCGACGATCTTGTACGAGATCGCGGCGACCACACCCGACCAGACGATGGTCACGCCCACCGCCTTGGCCTGGATGACGAGCTGGTCCCAGACACCGTTGCTCGACACCGTCGCGGTGACCCAGTCCGACACCAGCCCCGGTCCGCCCAGCGCCTGGTTGTTGAACACGCCGGTCAGCAGTGCACCGACGATGCCGCCGACGCCGTGCACGCCGAAGATGTCGAGCGAGTCGTCGGCGCCGAGCAGGCGCTTCAGGCCGTTGACGCCCCACAGGCAGGCGAAGCCGGCGACGAAGCCGATGACGATCGCGCCCATCAGCCCGACGTTGCCGGCCGCCGGGGTGATCGCCACCAGCCCGGCCACCGCGCCCGAGGCCGCGCCCAGCATCGAGGCCTTGCCGCGCAGCAGCGCCTCGCCCAGGCTCCAGGCCAGCACCGACGCCGCCGTGGCGGTGAAGGTGTTCATGAACGCCAGCACCGCCGCATTGCCCGCCTCGAGCGCCGAGCCGGCGTTGAAGCCGAACCAGCCGACCCACAGCAGCGCGGCACCGACCATCGTCAGCGGCAGGCTGTGCGGCGCCATCGCCTCGCGGCCGAAGCCGATGCGCTTGCCGATCATGAAGGCGCCGACCAGGCCCGCGACGGCGGCGTTGATGTGCACCACCGTGCCGCCGGCGAAGTCCAGCGCGCCCCACTGCCAGAGCAGGCCGGCCTTGGCGTTCATCGCGTCGACCACTTCCTTGCCGGTGTAGGCGTCCGGTCCCATCCAGTACCAGACCATGTGCGCGATCGGCGCATAGCTGAAGGTGAACCACAGCGCCATGAACATCAGCACGGCCGGGAACCTGATGCGCTCGGCGAAGGCGCCGACGATGAGGCAGCAGGTGATGCCGGCGAAGGTGGCCTGGAAGGCGGCGAACAGCAGCTCCGGTATCACCACCCCCTTGCTGAAGGTGGCCGCCATCGCGAACTCGCCCTTCATCGGATCGAACACGCCCTTGAGGAACAGGCGGTCCAGGCCGCCGACGAAGGCGTTGCCCTCGCTGAAGGCCAGGCTGTAGCCGTACAGCGCCCACAGCACGACGATCATCGAGAAGGTGACCAT
>JBBIPS010000298.1:0-4323 GCA_037442725.1 Burkholderiales bacterium
CGCGCTGGCCAGCTGGCTCGACGCGCGTGCGCACGGCGGGCGCTGGCTGGTCCGCATCGAGGACGCGGACGCACTGCGCTGCGTGCCCGGCGCCGCGGAGATGATCCTGGGCCAGCTCGCGATCCTCGGGCTGCTGCCCGACGACGGGCCGCTGTACCAGTCCGGCCGCGGCGCGGCCTACCAGGCCGCGCTCGACCGTCTGCAATCGCTCGGTCTGGTCTACCCCTGCGGCTGTTCGCGCCGCGCAATCGACGACGCGATGGTCGCGCTGGGCCTGCTGCGCGAGCGCTTCGACGAGCGCGTCTACCCGGGTACCTGCCGCGGCGGACTGCACGGCAAGGCCGCACGCGCGACGCGCGTGCTGACACTGTGCGGCGGCGTCGAGGCGGTGGTGCAGTGGACCGACCGGCGCCTGGGCCGCCAGCGCCAGAACGTCGCGCGCGAGGTCGGCGACTTCGTGCTGCACCGTGCCGACGGCCAGTGGACCTACCAGCTCGCGGTGGTCGTCGACGACGCCTTCCAGGGCATCACGCACGTCGTGCGCGGCGAAGACCTGGCCGACAACACCGCGCGCCAGATTCACCTGCAGCGCCTGCTCGGGCTGCCCGAACCCGTCTACCTGCACACGCCGCTGGTGCGCGCGGCCGACGGCCAGAAGCTTTCCAAGCAGAGCGGCGCCAGGGCGCTCGACGCCGGCGCACCGCTGAGCGCGTTGCAGGCCGCTGCCGACGTGCTCGAGCTGCCCTGCATCGAGGCACTGACGACCTCCGAATGGCTGGCACGCGCGGTCCGCGCCTGGCAGGCGCGTTGGGTGGCATGATGCGACCCCCCGCGTCGACAAGGAAGTTCCCGATGATCACCACCGCCTCCGGGCTGCAATACGACGACACCACGCCGGGCCACGGCGAGGTGGCGCGCGCCGGCCAGCGCGTCAGCGTGCATTACACCGGCTGGCTGCACGATCCGGCACGAGCCGATGGCCGCGGCGCCCGGTTCGACTCGAGCAGGGATCGCAACGACCCGTTCGAGTTCCACCTCGGTGCCGGCACGGTGATCCAAGGCTGGGACGAGGGCGTCCAGGGCATGCGGGTCGGCGGCCGGCGCGTGCTGCAGATCCCGGCCGCGCTGGGCTACGGTGCGCGCGGCGCCGGTGGTGTCATCCCACCCCATGCGACGCTGGTGTTCGAAGTCGAACTGCTCGCGGTCTGACCCAGGCCACAGGGCTGCGCGCGTGTACCGGAGCCGTCCCGCGCCCTGGGCAGCGGGGGCCAGGCTGCGCACAGCCCCCGCTGCGGGGTCAAGCATGCCCTGGACTGCCCGTCGATCGCTTGCGAGCCCCGCGTCGCGGCCCCGGCCGCACGGCGTTCAAGGCGCGAGAAAGTGCCGCCGGTAGTGGACGAGTTCGTCGATCGACTCGTGGATGTCGGCCAGCGCGGTGTGCGACTGCGCCTTCTTGAAGCCTGCCAGCACGGCGGGTTTCCAGCGCCGCGCCAGTTCCTTGAGTGTGCTGACGTCGAGGTTGCGATAGTGGAAGAAGGCTTCCAGCGCAGGCATGTCCTTGGCCAGGAACCGCCGGTCCTGGCAGATCGAATTGCCGCACATCGGGCTCTTGCCGGCCGGCACGAACGGCTTGAGCCAGGCGATCACCGCGGCTTGCGCGGCGGCCTCGTCGATGACCGAGGCGCGCACGCGATCGATCAGGCCGCTTCTGCCATGCGTGGCCTTGTTCCACGAGTCCATGCCTGCCAGCACCGCTTCGCTCTGGTGGATCGCCAGCACCGGACCTTCGACGCGCATGCTCAGTTGCGCGTCGGTGACGACGACGGCGATCTCGATGATGCGATCCGTGGCGGGCGCGAGGCCGGTCATCTCGAGGTCGATCCAGACCAGGTTCTGCTCGCTCGATGCCAACGTCGCCGCGTCCGCGGCAGCCTGGGCGGGGGTGGGGTCAGGGCTGGCTTGCTCGGGTGTGCTCATGCGGGGATTCTCGCAGGCCGCGCCGCCAGGTCGGCGTCGGCAGGTCGACGACACGCCTGCGCCCCGGCGCAGGCCGTGGGGCGCACGCGCGCCCTACACTTTGTCCCATGACGCTGACGCTGCTGACGCCGCTGTTCGCTGCCGCGCTGCTCGCCTCACTGGTGCTCGAGCTGTGGCTCGCCACGCGCCAGATGCGCCACGTCGCGGCACACCGGGACCGGGTCCCGCCGGACTTCGCAGGTGCGGTCTCGCTGGCGGCGCACCAGCGCGCCGCCGACTACACGCGGGCCAAGGGCCGTTTCGGGCTGCTCGCCACCGCGTTCGGCAGCGCCGTGCTGCTGGGCTGGACGCTGCTCGGAGGGCTCGACGCGTTGAACGTCGCGCTGCGCGACGTCGTGCTGCCCCGCTTCGGTGCCCTGGCCTACCAGCTCGCGCTGCTGGCGGCGTTTGCCGTGATCGGCGGCCTGCTCGACCTGCCGTTCGAGCTGTGGCGCACGTTCCGCATCGAGCAGCGCTTCGGCTTCAACCGCATCACGCCACGGCTGTTCGCCGTCGACCTGGCCAAGGGCGTGGCGGTCGGCGTCGCCATCGGCTTGCCGCTGGCCGCGCTCGTGCTGTGGATCATGCACGCCACCGGCGCGTGGTGGTGGCTGTGGGCCTGGGCTGCCTGGGCGCTGTTCAACCTGGCGGTGATGGTGCTGTACCCGACCGTCATCGCGCCGCTGTTCAACACCTTCGAACCGCTCGTCGACGCCGAACTGCAGTCCCGCGTGCAGGCCTTGATGCAGCGCTGCGGCTTTGCCGCCAAGGGCCTGTTCGTGATGGACGGCAGCCGCCGCTCGGCCCACGCCAATGCCTACTTCACCGGACTCGGCGCCGCCAAGCGGGTGGTGTTCTTCGACACTTTGCTGGCCCGACTGGTACCGGCCGAGGTCGAGGCGGTGCTGGCGCACGAGCTCGGCCACTTCAAGCTCAGACACGTGGCGCAGCGCATCGTTGCGATGCTGGGCCTGAGCCTGGGCGGGCTGGCGCTGCTGGGCTGGCTCGCCGCCCAGCCCGGCTTCTATCGCGCTCTGGGCGTCGAGCCCAACCTGGGGGCGCCCAACGACGCGCTCGCGCTGCTGCTGTTCCTGGTCAGCGTGCCGGTGTTCGGTTTCTTTGCCGCGCCGCTGCTGGCGCTGCTGTCGCGGCGGCACGAGTTCCAGGCCGACGCCTACGCCTGCGCCCAGGCCAGCGGCGCTGACCTGGCCAGCGCGCTGGTCAAGCTGCACGAGGACAACGCGTCGACCTTGACGCCCGATCCGATCTACGTGCGCTTCTACTATTCGCACCCACCGGCCAGCGTGCGGCTGGCCGCGTTGAAGCTTCGCCCCGAGTGAGGCGATCGGCACAGCGCAGGTCGATGCCGCGCGAGGTCGAGGATGGCGCCGGCAACGGCCTCGTGGTCGGCGCGCACGGCAGGCACTTCATCGTCGAATCCGACGACGGCCGGCACACGCTGTGTCACCCGCGCGGCAAGAAGAGCGACTGCATCGTCGGCGACCGCGTGCACTGGCAGCCCAGCGGTGACGAGGGCGTGATCGACCGTGTCGCCGAGCGCCGCAACCTGTTGTTCCGGCAGGATGCGTCGAGGAGCAAGTCCTTCGCCGCCAACCTGGACCAGTTGCTGGTCCTGGTCGCCGTCGAACCGAGGTATGCCCAGACGCAGCTCGCGCGCGCGCTGATCGCCGCGGCACACGCCGGCATCCCGGCGCTGATCGTGCTGAACAAGACCGACCTGCCGCTGGCCAGCCAGGCGCGCGCCCGGCTGGCACCCTACCGGGCGATGGGTGTGGCGGTGCACGAGGTTTCGTTGCAGGCACAGCCGCACGCCGCGCGCGCGCTGCTGGCGCCTGTGCTCGCGGCGCGAGCCACGCTGGTGCTCGGCCCCAGCGGCATGGGCAAGAGCACGTTGATCAACCTGATGGTGCCGGCCGCCAGCGCCCAGGTGCGCGAGATATCGCAGGCCTTGAACACTGGGCGGCATACCACCACCACCACCACCTGGCATTGGCTCGATGCGGAGCGCAGCAGCGCGCTGATCGATTCACCGGGGTTCCAGGATTTCGGCCTGCGCCAGCTGCAGGCCGCCGAACTGGCCCGCTGGATGCCCGATGTGCGCGCCCATGCCGACGCCTGCCGCTTCTACAACTGCAGTCACCTGCACGAGCCGGGTTGCGGCGTGCGCGCGGCGCTCGAGCGGGGCCAGATCAGTGCCTCGCGCTATCGCATCTACCAGCAGTTGTACGCCGAGCTGTCGGCCACGCGCTGGTGAGGCCCACGCATCCTGCAGGGCTGCCGCGGCAG
>JBBIPS010000299.1:0-4314 GCA_037442725.1 Burkholderiales bacterium
TCGAGCGCAGTTGGCCGTTGCGTCTGGCCGCCGCGGCGCGCTGCCGCTGGGCCCGCGTGCAGCAGGGCGACATGTGGCGCCGCAGCTGGGCCGGCTGCGACCTGGTCTACCTGTTCCAGCGCCCCGAGAGCATGGCGCGCGCGCTGGCCAAGGCGCGCGCCGAGATGGCCACCGGTGCCTGGCTCGCGAGCCTCGAGTTCGAGGTGCCGGGCGTGCCTGCGACGGCGGTGTTGCACGCCGGCGCGGCCAGGCCGGTCTGGCTGTACCGCATCGGCGGCGCAGCCAGCGCCGGCTCAATGCCGTCGACGCGCTGCCGATAACTCCTGCAGCAACGGCGCGAGGGGATGCGCCGGCACACTCCCATCGGCTGGCAAAGCACCATGTTCGTCATCATTGGCTGGGTCCTGGCGCTCGGATGCATCTTCGGCGTCTTCATCGTCCACGGCGGCAACATCGGCGTCATCCTGAAGGCGCTGCCGTTCGAGCTCATCACCATCGTCGGCGCGGCCGGCGGCGCCTTCCTGGCGAACAACCAGATGAAGGTCGTCAAGGCCTCGGTGCGCGGCCTGGTGTCGTGCTTCAAGGGTGGCAAGTTCAGCAAGGCGCGCTACATGGCGCTGCTGGCGCTGCTCTACGACATCCTGCAGAAGGCGCGCAAGGAAGGGCTGATGTCGATCGAGAAGGATGTCGAGGACCCGCACTCGTCGCCGCTGTTCCAGAAGCACCCGACGGTCGGAGGCGACCACCACGTCACCGAATTCATCACCGACTACCTGCGCATGATGGTCTCGGGCAACCTGAACGCGCACGAGATCGAGAGCCTGATGGACAGCGAGATCGAGACGCACCACCAGGAGGAATACGCCGCCGTCGCCGCGCTGACGCGGCTGGCCGGCGGACTGCCGGCGTTCGGCATCGTCGCCGCGGTGCTCGGCGTGGTCAACACGATGGGCTCGGTGGGCCAGCCCCCGGCGGTGCTCGGCGGCATGATCGGCTCGGCGCTGGTCGGCACCTTCCTGGGCATCCTGCTGGCGTACGGATTCGTCGAGCCGATCGGCGGCCTGCTCGAGCAGAAGGTCGAGGACGCCGGCAAGGAGCTGCAGTGCATCAAGACCACGCTGCTGGCCAGCATGCAGGGCTATGCGCCCCAGGTGGCGATCGAGTTCGGCCGCAAGGTGCTGTACTCGGGCGACCGGCCGAGCTTCACCGAGCTCGAGGGTCACGTCAAGGGCAAGAAGTGATGCGGCGCGGCGGCGACGATCCGGGAGCAGGCCATGGCGGGTGACGCCAAGAAGCTGCAGCCGATCATCATCAAGCGCATCAGGAAGGGCGGCCATGCGGTGCACGGCGGCGCCTGGAAGATCGCGTACGCCGACTTCGTCACGGCGATGATGGCGTTCTTCCTGCTGATGTGGCTGCTGGGCTCGACCACCGACGGCGACAAGAAGGGCATCGCCGACTACTTCCAGTCGCCGATGAAGATCGCGCTGCTGGGCGGGGGCTCGGGCGCGGGCGACTCGTCGCACGTCGTCAAGGGCGGCGGCGAGGACCTGACGCGCGCGTCGGGCCAGGTCAAGCGTGGCGACGTCGAGGCCAGGCGCAGCACGATCAACCTGCACCAGTTGAAGGACGAGCAGCGCCGCGCCGAGATCGCCCGGCTGAACGAGCTCAAGGACAAGGTCGAGCGCGAGCTGCGCAACAACCCGCGCACGGTGCCGTTCGCCGCGCAGATCAAGCTCGACATGACACGCGACGGACTGCGCATCCAGATCGTCGACGACCAGGCGCGACCGATGTTCGACAGCGGCAGTGCCGAGGTCAAGCCGTACATGCGCGAGCTGCTGCGCGCCATCGGCGGCGTGCTCATCGAGGTGCCGAACCGGCTCACGCTGGAGGGCCACACCGATGCCAAGCCGTTCGCGGCGGGCGAGCGCGGCTACAGCAACTGGGAACTCTCGGCCGACCGCGCCAACGCCTCGCGCCGCGAACTGGTCGTCGGCGGCCTGACCGAGGACCGCGTGCTGCGCGTGCAGGGGCTGGCATCGAGCGTGCCGTTCAACCGCGACGATCCCCTCGACGCGCAGAACCGGCGCATCAGCATCATCGTGATGAACCGCGACGCGGAGGACGCCTTCCTGCGCCCGCCGGCGGCCGAAGGCGCGGCGCCCGAGTCCGCGCCGGCGATCAGGCCCGAGCTCGCGCCGCGCGTGTCAAGTTCGCCCGCGGCTGGCCGATAACCCCGGCATCGCACCGCGCGCGCACGTCGCCCCGATCGTCATCCGTACCGCCACCAGGACCGCCATGAGCCCGCCCAGCGACCTGCGCTTCCTGATCGTCGACGACTTCGCGACGATGCGGCGCATCGTGCGTGGTCTGCTGCGCGAGATGGGCTGCGCCAACTGCGAGGAGGCCGAGGACGGCACGGTGGCGCTGCGCATGCTCGAGTCGATGCGCATCGACTTCGTCGTCAGCGACATCAACATGCCCAACATGAACGGCTTCGAGCTGCTCGAGGCGATCAAGGCCAACGACAACCTGAAGCACCTGCCGGTGCTGATGGTCACCGCCGAGGCGCGCAAGGAGGACATCGTGCGCGCAGCGCACTGCGGGGCGGCCGGCTACATCGTCAAGCCCTTCAACAAGGCGACGCTGGAAGACAAGGTGCACAAGATCCTCCAGAAGATCGGCGCCACGGCCTGACACGGCGGGGGAGCACGACATGGCAGTCGCAGACTCGACGGCGCCGCCCGCGCCGCATGGCAGCGCCACTTCGCCCGAGGTGATCCAGCAGATCGGCACGATCACGCGGCTGCTGCACGACACGCTCGAGCAGCTCGGCGTGATGCCGCAGTTGCAGCACGCGGCCGATGGCCTGCCCGATGCGCGCAGCCGGCTGGACTACATCGCCGACAAGACGGCGCAGGCGGCAGGCCGGGTGCTCGATTCCGTCGACCAGGCCAAGGCCGAGCAGGCCCGCATCGGCGAGCAGACGCGACGCCTGGCGCGCGCGCTGGCCGCCGACCCGGTCAACGCGGTGGCCAGCGGCGCGGTGGCGCAGTTCGTCGGCGACATCGAGGCCCGCACCCGCGCCGTCGACGCCCACCTCACCGACATCATGCTGGCGCAGGATTTCCACGATCTGATCGGCCAGGTGGTGGCGCGCGTCGTCGAGCTTGCCGTCGAACTCGAGGACAGCCTGGTCAAGCTGCTGGTGCAGGTGGCGCCGCCCGGCCAGCGCGGGCGCATCGATCCGCGCCTGCTGCACGGCCCGGTGGTCGACCCCGCCGCCCGTACCGACGTGGTGGCCGACCAGCGCGAGGCCGACAAGCTGCTGGCGGACCTGGGCTTCTAGGCGCCCGGCAGGCTGCCGGCGCACCGCGCCGGCTCGAGCCGGACCGGCGGGTGCGCCGGGTCACCCCGGGCCACAGGCCGGCAGAGCGAATACCGAGGCGTTTGGCGACCTTATCCGGCTTAGGTCCGGACGCCGCCGCGGCACCATGGCCGGGCACGCATTCATCGCGTGCCTGCTGCCATGGCCGACGCACAGGACCGCAACCTACCCGCCTCAGAACGCAAGAAGCGCAAAGCCCGTGAAGACGGGCAGGTGGCGCGTTCGCGCGACCTGGCACACCTGGCGATCGTCGGCGGCGGGGGCGCGCTGCTGGTGGCGCTGGCGCCGGCGCTGACCGACTGGCTGCAGCGCAGCCTGAGGACAGGGTTGACCTTCGATGCGCGGCTGCTGGCGCGACCGGATGCGATGCTGCTGCGGCTGGGCGAGCTGGGCGGCGCCTTCGTGACGGCGCTGGCCGTGCTGGGCGGCCTGATGGCGCTGCTGGCGGTGGCCGCCGCGCTGGCCGCCGGCGGCTGGAACTTCAGCCTGAAGGCGCTGGCGCCCAACTTCGGCAAGCTCGATCCACTGGCCGGTCTGGCCCGCATGGTCTCGGGCGACAGCCTCGGCGACCTGGTCAAGGCCAGCACGCTGGCCATCGTGCTGGCCGTGGTCGGCGGGTTCTATCTCGAGTCGCACCTGGCGCAGTTCCACGACGCGCTGGCGCTGCCGCTGCCGGCGGCGCTGGCGCAGGTGACGCAGACCCTGCTCGGCGGGCTGATGCTGCTGGTGCTGGTGCTGGCGCTGTTCGCCGCCGTCGACGTGCCGCTGCAGCGATTCAAGTGGGCCAAGCGGCTGAAGATGAGCCACCAGGAGATGAAGCAGGAATACAAGGACGCCGAGGGCAACATCGAGGTCAAGGGCAAGATCAAGGCGCGCATGCGCGAGATGTCGCGCCGGCGCATGCTCGGTGCCGTGCCGGGCGC
>JBBIPS010000300.1:0-4295 GCA_037442725.1 Burkholderiales bacterium
CTCGTCCGGACGACGGTGTTCGTGGCGCCCGCGACGGCGCTGATTCCACCGAACAACAAATACAACGTCGCGAATATCAATGTGCCGCGCGACGACACGAGCGCCGGCGGCCTGCTGGCGCAGGCGACGCAGGCGATGCGCGCGATCGACTGGCTGGTGCCGCCGCCCGAGCCCGTCGACCCGGCCAGGATGCCGCGCCGAACGCAGGTGCGCTACTTCAACCAGGGTGATCTGCCGCGCGCCCAGGCCTGCGTGCAGGCGCTGGCGCAGGCCGGCATCACGGCCACCGCCGTGCGGGTGCCGCTGGCCGCGCCCGAAGGCCAGCTCGAGCTGTGGCTGGTGCCGACGGCGGGCGGTTGAAGGCGATGACACCTGGCCGGCAGCCGTCGGCACAGGCTTGTGATCCGCGGCCCGCAGCAGCGCCAGCGCCGTTGGTCATGCTCTCGCCAGCGACGCGGCACAGCGATTCGCGCCGGCCCGACCGCCCGAATTCGGCCATGCCCTGATCAAGCTCGTCCCGTCCGCTGCAGCCCGGGTCCGGCGTGGCCCGCTCGCCTGTCGACATCCGACACCTCGATCGACGGGCCACCGCAGGACCATGCCGTCCCGGCTTTGGCGGGGTACGCTGGAACATCCGGATCAGGGCTGTCGTGCACGCGCCGAAGCGTTGATCTGATCGTGTCGCGCCCGCAACGGCGCAGGCCACTGCGACTTGACCCAGGACAGCACGGCAACGATCTCGCCGTCGCTCAGGGTCCCCCGATACAGCGGCATCGCCGTCCTGTAGCCCGGCTCGCCGGCAGCCGCGGCCACGCCATCGCGCGTGATGCGTACGAGAAGCTCGTCGCTGTGATGCCATGTGTGACCGCTGACGTCGTGCGGTGGTGCCGGGAGCAAGCCGTCGGGGCCACGCACGCGCCAACCGGTCTGTCCCTGGAGCGCGGCTCCGTGGCACGACGCGCAACGCTGACGATAGATCATGGCCCCGATCGCAGTCACCTTGGCGTCATCTGGTCTCAGCGCCAGATCGGCGCGAGCGCTGCGGGACCCGCCCGCGTCGGCCCACCACCAGACGGCGGCGGACAGCGCCGCAACAGCGACGAGCGCGGCACCGGCAAAGTGATTCCTCTTCATGCCAAGTCTCCACGGGGTCCTCGCACCTGCGTGACGCACCGGGTGCTCAACGCCCCTTCAACCTGCCGGCGGGCGCAGCCAGAAGCGACTGCGCTCCGCCTCGCAGCGGGCGCCGGCCGATCCGCCGTGCGCTTCGGCGATGGCACGTACGATGGCCAGCCCCAGCCCCGCTCCTTCACCGGTGCGGTGGCGCGACGGGTCGATGCGATAGCAGCGGTCGAAGAGATGCGGCAGGTGCTCCGGGCCGATCGAGCCCCGGGGTTCTCGACCTCGATTCGCACCGCCCGGCCTTCATCGGCAACGCGCACCTCGATGGTTCCGCCGCGCGGCGTGTGGTACAGCGCATTGCCCACAAGATTGGTCACGGCACGCTGCAGCATGCCGCGATTCACCCGGATTATGGGGCCCCCGCATCGGCCTCGAAACGCAGCGCCACGCCCGCCTCTTCGCTCCAGGCCTCGAAGAAGTCGAACATCGCCAGCACTTCGGCCTCGAGAATGGCCTCCTCCCGCCCCAGTTCGTGCCGCGAGTTCCCGGTCCGGGCAAGGAACAACATGTCGTGGATCATCTTGCGCAGGCGGTCGAGTTCCTCCAGGCTCACAGGGAGCACCTCCCGGTAGGCAGCAACCGGTCGCTCCCTGGACAGCGCAACCTGCGTCTGCGACATCAGGTTCGTCACAGGCGTGCGCAGTGCGTGGGCGATGTCTGCCGAATAGCGCGCCAGCCGCTCGAAGCTCGTCTGCAGTTGATCGAGCATGGCATTGAAGGCCGAGACCAGCGTCGCCGATGCCGGCGGCACCGTGCACGGATCGAGCCGCGGGTGCAGATGCACCGAGGTGAAGTCACGTACGGTGCCCGGCTCGTGCGCCGGATCGGCGCATGCCCCATCGCGAACTGCGATACACAGCGCCAGAACGGTCAACATGGTGGCCGCCAGCACCCCCCGCCACAATTGGTAGCACAGGACCACCGGATAGTGTTCGTCGGCATCGGTCGTCACGGCGACGAACACCCGTCTGCCGGCCGGTCCCGCAGTGCCTCGGGGCCGCCACGCTGCCTCGCAGCGCCGGGCGCATGGCCCAGAGACTGCGTGACCGCCGGCAACTCGCCCAAATCCGTTTCCTCGAAGTGACTCTCGATCGAGCGTGACACGAGCCAGGCGCCGACCGCAAGCACCGCTGACATCGTCAGACTGACGACGAACGTGATGCGCAGCGCCAGCGACCAGGGTCGCCGGCCTGCGGGCTCGCGCGGCGCCGGGCCGCTCCAGCATGTAGCCCATGCCGCGCACGGTCTCGACCAGCTTCTCGTCGAAGTCGTCGTCGGCCTTCGCGCGCAACCCGCGGATGGCGACGTCGATGGCATTGGAGTCGCTGTCGAAATTCATGTCCCGGACCTGCGACGCGATCAACGAGCGCGGCAGCACATCGCCGCGGCGACGCACCAGCAGCTCGAGCAGCGCGAATTCCTTGGCCGTGAGGTTCAGGCGTCGCCCGGATCGGCGGGCGTGGCGACGCGCCATGTCGATCACGAGGTCGGCCACTTCCAGGCGTTCGGCCAGCGGCAGCGCCGCCCCGCGGCGCAACAGGGTGCGTACACGAGCCAGCAGTTCCGCGAACGCGAACGGCTTGACGAGGTAGGCATCGGCGCCTGCCTCCAGCCCCCGGACGCGATCGTCGATGCCGTCGTGGACGGTCAGGAACAGCACCGGGGGTCTGGCGCCCTGCCTCACGCAAGGCCTTCAGGATGCACATGCCGTCGACGTCCGCAAGCATGACGTCCAGGATCAGCAGGTCGTGGTCGCCGGTCATGGCCTGGTGGTGACCGTCCAGGCCCGTGCGGCCGAGGTCGACGACGAATCCCGCCTCGCCGAACCCTGGCGCAGCCAATCAGCCGTGATGGCTTCGTCTTCGACAACCAGGAGTTTCACGGAACGTGGCCTATGAGTCGATCGGTCTTCGACACGCCGGACGCGGTCGAGGCTGCCCAGGCGACGCTGTCGAGCACATTGCAGCTTCATGACGGAGTCGTCATGTTGCAGTCATCGTCCGGTACGCCAACGCCACCGACAATCGGCAGGACTTGCCATCCTCAGCGAACCACGACATGACCGACACCCCGATTCCCACAGTGCTGCGGCGCCGCCGGTTCGTGCAAGGCCTGGCCGCAGGCGGCGTGCTCGCCGGACTGCCACCGCTGGTGCGGCCCGCGCGCGCCGCGGCAGACGCCGCCGTGCCCCGGCTCGCGCCGGTGCTCGCCGGCACGGAGTTCCACCTCGAAGTGGCCGAACTGCCGGTCGACTTCACCGGTTCGCCGCGCATGGCAACCGCCATCAACGGCTCCATCCCTGCGCCGACGCTGCGCTGGCGCGAGGGTGACGAGGTCACGATCCGCGTCACCAACCGCCTGCGCGAGGCCACTTCCATCCACTGGCACGGAGTCATCGTGCCGTTCCAGATGGATGGCGTGCCGGGGATCAGCTATGCCGGCATTGCGCCTGGCGACACCTTCACCTATCGATTCAAGGTCGAGCAGAGCGGCACGTTCTGGTACCACTCCCATTCCGGCCTGCAGGAGCAGACTGGCATGTACGGCGCCATCGTCATCGACCCGCGCGGCGGCGGCGTTCGCGCCGAGCGCGACCACGTCGTGCTGCTATCGGACTGGACCGACGAAGACCCGGTGCGCGTGCTGCACAAGCTGAAAGCCCAGGGCGACTACTACAACCTCAACGAGCCGACCGCGCTGGACTTCTTCCGCGACGCGTCGGCCAGCGGCCTGCGGGCCGCGCTCGACAGGCGGCGCATGTGGAACCAGATGCGCATGAGCCCGACCGATCTCGGCGACCTCTCCGCCGGCGCGCTGACCTACCTGATGAACGGCGCCACGCCCGCCGGCAACTGGACGGGCCTGTTCCGGCCGGGTGAGCGCGTGCGGCTGCGCTTCGTCAACGGCGCAGCCAACACGTTCTACGATGTCCGCATCCCGGGCTTGAAGCTCGCCGTCGTCCAGGCCGATGGCGTCGACGTGGAACCGGTGACGGTGGATGAATTCCGCTTCGGTCCCGGCGAGACCTACGACGTGATCGTCCAGCCCCAGGACGACGCCTACACCGTGTTCGCGCAGTCCATGGAGCGCACGGGCTACGCGCGAGGTACGCT
>JBBIPS010000301.1:0-4221 GCA_037442725.1 Burkholderiales bacterium
CGAGCCGATCGCGACCGGCCCGGTGTTCACGCCGACGCGCACATGCGGCGGCATCGTGAGCCCCAGCTCGCCGCCCAGCGTGCCGACCCGCCGAACGATGCCGAGCGTTGGCTCAACGAACTGGGCGATCCCTATACGCGCACCGGCGCCGATCGTGACGGCCGCGTCGGCATCGACTGGGGTGTCTACGGCGTTCCCGAGACCTTCGTCGTCGACAAGCGCGGCATCATCCGCGACAAGATCGTCGGCGCGATCACGCCCAAGATCGTCGAGGAGCGCCTGCTGCCGCTGGTGCACCGCCTGCAGAAGGAATGAGCGCATGACCGTTGCTTCATCGATCGGATTCACCGCGGCCTTCGGTGCCGGCGTGGTGTCGTTCCTGTCACCCTGCGTGCTGCCGCTGGTGCCGGCATACATCTCGTACGTCGCCGGCGACAGCGCGCAGCGCAACCGCGGCCGGCAGTGGCGCGACCGGCTCAAGATGCTGGCCGTGAGCCTGCCGTTCGTCGCGGGGTTCTCGATCATCTTCATCGGCTTCGGCGCCAGCGCCAGCGTGCTCGGACAGTTGATGTTGCGCTATCGCGCCGAGGCCAACCTCGTCGCCGGCGCCGTGGTCATCGTCTTCGGGCTGTTCATGCTCGGACTGTGGCGCTGGCTGCCGTGGCTGCAGCGCGACCTGCGGCTGCATCCCCACGTCGCGGGCGGCAATCCGTTCACGGCCTTCGTGCTCGGCGTGGCCTTCGCGTTCGGTTGGACACCGTGCATCGGCCCGATCCTGGGCGCCATCCTCGCCGTCACCGCAGCCAGCACGAGCAGCAGCGGCGTGGGTTTGCTGGCGGTGTATTCGCTCGGGCTGGGGCTGCCCTTCCTGCTCACCGCGCTCTTCATCGACCACGCGACCGGACTGCTGCGCCGGCTGCGCGGTGTCGGCGCCGCGCTGCAATGGGGCGGTGGACTGGTGATGGTGGCCTTCGGCGGCTTGATGGTCACCGGGCAGGTGACGGTGCTGTCGACCTGGCTGCTCCAGAAGCTGCCGTCGCTGGCGACGATCGGCTGAGGCGCGCCGCGGGAGTGCATCCGGATGCCACCCAGAATGATCGAGCCCGACGCCGCCCGCACGCGGCATCAACCCTGCTTCCCATCGGCGCGCGCCGTTGCGCGTGCCTCGAACATCGCACCAAGGAGTTGCTCATGATTGCCAGACGTCCCTTTGTCCGCACCGCCGGTGCGCTGACCCTGCTCGGGTTGCTGCCCGTCGCGATCGGCGCGCGCGCGGATCGCGTGACGGTGTACAAGAACCCGGCCTGCGGCTGCTGCGGCAGCTGGGTCAAACACCTGCAGGCCAACGGACTGCAGGTGGACGTGAACGAACTTGACGACGTGGCGCCGGCGCGGCGCCGTCTGGGCGTTCCCGACGCGCTCGCGTCGTGCCATACCGCCGTCGTCGCCGGCTACGCGATCGAGGGACACGTGCCGGCGCAGGACATCCTGCAGCTGTTGAAACAGAAGCCCAAGATCACCGGCCTGGCACTGCCCGGCATGGTGCCGGGATCACCCGGCATGGAGCAGGGTGCGCCACAGCACTTCGCCACGCTGGCGTTCGACGCCGGCGGGTCCAGGGTCTTCGCCACACATTGAAACCCCGACCGGCTCGGCCCGCGGCGCACGAAGTGCCGGGGCAGGTCGCTGTCGATGACGCATTCGCGGCCGGTCTGCGATCCGGGTTTCCAGACGACCGCACCATCCACCAAGGTTCATCATGAAACTCTCATTCTCGGAAGTCACACTCGCCGTCGTGATCGTCGGCGGCGTCAGCATCGTGGCCTGGCAATTCCTCGGCAACAGCGCCGCATCGACGGGGACGCCGACCGTCGACGTCAAGGTGCCAGTACTGTCCGAAGTGGCCACCGAGGGGCGGCACGCCTTCGATGCCAATTGCTCCCAGTGCCACGGCAAGAACGCGGCCGGCACCGACAAGGGGCCGCCGCTGGTGCACGACATCTACAACCCCGGCCACCACGCCGACGAGGCCTTCGTACGCGCGGCGCACAACGGCGTGCAGAAGCACCACTGGTCGTTCGGCAACATGCCACCGGCCGCGCAAGTGCGGGATGCCGACCTGCCGGCAATCATCCGCTACGTGCGCGAACTGCAGGAGGCCAACGGCATCTTCTACAAGCCGCACCAGATGTAGCGGCTCGACACGCCGCGCGTGGTCGATCCTGGCGCGCGTCACGGCATGGTGGCGTGCAGCGACACGCCCGCGGCGCTGTCCGGTCGCGCGGGCTTGCGGGTCGAACTCCCCTGGCGCTTGCTGGGCATCGTCGCCGACCCGGCCGGCGACGATGCCGACCTGGCGGGCCGCTACGTCTACCGACCGAAACCGGCGACGCCGCGAGCCGCCCGATGGACCTGCGGCGCATCAGGGTGTCGGGTGCCGTCGGCGCGCTGCGCATCGACCTGACGATGAAGCGGCCGGGCACGGCCTGGAACCCGCCCGGCGGCTTCGAGCCTGTGGCATCCGCGGTCTTCAGCGAACTGCCCGGGCGAGCCGGCCGGCACCACGCTCATGTCGCTGCACCACGCCGACGTTGCCGCGGGCATGCACCGGCACGACCGGCGGCGCGGCCACCGACGCGCCCGTCATGGACGCGAGCGCGCTCATCACGCTGCGCTGACGCCCATGCCGGCGGGCCGGCTCCCAGCCGCTCGCGCGGCTGCGTGCCGGATCAACCCGGGTGCTGTTCGAGCGCCAGTGCCGCGCCATCGAGCGCGGCCAGCGTGTCGATGATCAGCGCCGTCGGGATCGCGGCAAGGTAAGGCTGGAACCTGCCTTTGGCCTCGAAGCGCTCGCGAAAGCGCGAGGCGAAGAAACGATCGGAAAGCCGAGGCACGATGCCGCCGCCGATGTACACGCCGCCGCGGGCCCCGAGCGTCAACGCCACATTGCCGGCAAAGCCACCGAGCAGCGCGCAGAACACATCGAGCGTGCGCGAGCACAGTGCGTCGCTTCCGGCCACGCCGCGGGCGACCAGTTCGGGTGTGGACAGCGCGGGTGCAGCCATGCCCATCATTGCGGCCACCGCCTGGTGCAGCACCGGCAGACCGAGGCCCGACAGCAGCCGCTCGGCCGAGACATGCGGGTAGTCGCGCCGCACGTGCTGCAGCAGAGCACTCTCGAAGTCATCGCTGGCGCACAGCGTCGCATGCCCGCCCTCGCTGGGCAACGCCAGCCATCCTCGCGCCAGCGGCGTGACGCCGGCCACGCCCAGACCCGTGCCCGGGCCGATCACGGCCATCGTGCCGGGCCGCGTCGACCCCGAGCCGTGCCGGCGCAACTGCTCGGGCCGCAGCCGCGGCAACGACAGCGCCAGCGCCTCGAAGTCGTTCAGCACCAGCAGGGCGTCGAGCTCGAATTCGGCCTGCAGCGCGGCGCGCGAGAACCGCCAATGGCTGTTGGTCAGAACGATCATGTCACCGGCCACCGCCGTGGCCACGGCCAGCGCGGCACGGCGCGGCGACGCCGGCGCAGTGCCGAGCACGGCGGCCAGTCCATCGAGATAGCAGCGCACCGCCTCGGCGAGTCCGGCATGTCCGGCCACCGGCAGCGTGCCCACGTGCTGCACACCCAGGCGGACGTCGGCCACCCAGCCGAAGCGCGCGTTCGTGCCGCCGATGTCGCCCACCAGCCAGGGCAGGCTCGTGCCGGCAGCCGCGGCAGCCACGGCACGGCCCGCATCAACGTGGCCCGCACTCATCGGCGAGTCCCGACGGCTGGACGCGACAGTTCCTTGCGCAGCGTTGGGCCGACCGCGGTGGCCGGCACGCACATCCGGCAGCCGCGGGGCAGGCGCCACCAGGGCTGACCAGCGTCGTCCCAGGATTTGCAGTCAACTGCGCTGCACTCGATGACGGTTGGATTCAAAGTGGCAGGAGGTCGCAAGACGACAGCACGATCGCAGGAACAACTTCCGGCAAGGTCATCACCAGGATCGCCCACCGATACCATCCCTGCTGCGCCGCCGTCGATCGATTGGATGTAGAGATGCTACCTGCATCGAGTCGAAACTCCCGACATCTTCCAGCAACGCAAGGGGCGCCGCCGGCGTGGCACCGGACGTCGGGCACGCCCGGCCGGCGCATGAGCCTCGACGGGTCGACATCCTCACGGTGGGCGTGGCGATGTGCCGCCACACCGCGACCGCGACAGGCAGGGAACAC
>JBBIPS010000302.1:0-4221 GCA_037442725.1 Burkholderiales bacterium
GCGCCGCTGTCGCGCTCGCCCTGGCGAACCCACTTGCGCAGCGTCTCGCCCGCGCAGCCGATCTTGGCCGCGATCGACTCGATCGCAGCCCACTGCGACGGGTAGTGGTCCTTGGCGTCGAAGACCATGCGCACTGCGCGATCGATCACCTCGGGGGAATACTTCGGGGACTTTCTCATGATGGCTCCATTCTCAATCGAAGGAGCCTCCTCGAATTCCGGGGCGGTTCAGATCGCGCAGAGCCGTTCGCTAGAGCGGATGATGAAGGAGTCGATGTACGCGGCGTCCAAGCTGCGCAGCCGGCTTTCCGCAAGGGACGAGGACGTCAGCTTCTCGGTCGCTTCCGAATCGATCGAGCGTCCGGCCTACCTGCGCCGAAAGCCTTCGCAGGGCAAGGGCGACGTGTAGCCTTCGCGTGTGCTCCGACGGCAGCGGGCTGCTGGCCAGCGTCGCCCATGCGCTGGAAATCGAGCACCAGCCGGCCAACGCCTCCAAGGCCGAGCGGGTGCGCGGCCCCTGGCACGTGCAAAACGTCAACGCGTACCACAGTCGGTTCAAGACGTGGCTGCGACGCTTCAACGGCGTTGCCACTTCCTACCTCACCAACTACCTCGGATGGTTCCGAGCGCTCGACCGGCACGGTACGACCGCCCAGCAACCCTCGTGGCTCCTGACCCTGGCCGTCAGCACATAAGGGCATCATCAGCTAACGCGAACAGAGCCAAAGCAAAAGCCCCTGATTTCTTCAACAAGATCAGGGGCTTACGGGGCGTCATGAGACGCCGTGAAACGAGATCACATATGGTCGATCATGACCTGGCCGAAGCCCGAGCACGAAACCTGGGTCGCACCGTCCATCAGTCGCGCGAAGTCGTAGGTGACCTTCTTGCTCGCGATCGATCGCTCCATCGAGACGAGGATGCGATCCGCGGCTTCGGTCCAGCCCATGTGGCGCAACATCATTTCGGCCGACAGGATTTCAGATCCAGGGTTCACGTAGTCCTTGCCGGCGTACTTCGGTGCCGTGCCATGGGTGGCTTCGAAGCACGCCACCGAATCGGACAGGTTGGCCCCCGGCGCGATGCCGATACCACCGACCTGCGCCGCCAGCGCGTCGGAGATGTAGTCGCCGTTGAGGTTGAGCGTGGCGATCACCGAGTACTCGGCCGGGCGCAGCAGGATCTGCTGCAGGAAGGCGTCGGCGATCGAATCCTTGACGGTGATGGTCTTGCCCGTCTTCGGGTTCTTGAACTGGCACCACGGGCCGCCGTCGATCAGTTCGGCGCCGAATTCCTTCTGCGCCAGACCGTAGGCCCAGTCGCGGAAGCCGCCCTCGGTGAACTTCATGATGTTGCCCTTGTGCACGATGGTCACGCTGGGCTTGTCGTTGTCGATGGCGTACTGCAGCGCCTTGCGCACCAGGCGCTCGGTACCCTCGCGCGAGACCGGCTTGATGCCGATGCCCGAAGTATTCGGGAATCGGATGTTCTTGACACCCATCTCGTCGATCAGGAACTTGATCAGCTTCCTGGCCTTGTCGCTCTCGGCCTCCCACTCGATGCCTGCATAGATGTCTTCGGCGTTCTCGCGGAAGATCACCATGTCGATCTTCTCGGGCGCCTTCACCGGCGACGGGACGCCCTTGAAGTACTGCACCGGGCGCAGGCAGACGTAGAGGTCGAGCCCTTGGCGCAGCGCGACGTTCAACGAACGGATGCCGCCGCCGATCGGCGTCGTCAGCGGCCCCTTGATCGAGACGACGAACTCGCGCAATGCCTGCAATGTCTCGTCGGGCAGCCAGACGTCGGGGCCGTAGACCTGGGTCGCCTTTTCACCGGCGTAGATCTCCATCCAGTGGATCTTGCGCTTGCCGGCATAGGCCTTCTGCACCGCGGCGTCGACGACCTTGATCATCACCGGCGTGATGTCGAAACCGGTGCCGTCGCCGACGATGTACGGGATGATCGGCTGGTCCGGTACGGTGAGCGAGAAGTCGGCGTTGACCTTGATCTTCTGCCCACCTGCTGGCACCTTGATGTGCTGATACATGTACTCTGACTCCTGGCGCATCGCGCTTGAATTGAATCTTGAATTCTAGGACCTCGCCGCTGTCAACCAACTGACGCAGCGCAGGCTTTCGGCCTGCCCGGGCAGCCATGGGTTGATCGCCAACCCTGGCGCGTTCAGCCCGTCCGGACCGCTTCGGTCGCTGCCGCCGACTCCGTCGCAGCGTCTGCGCCGAGCCAGGCTTGCTGGCCGCACCAGGCGTCGGCGCGGCGACGACTCACAGCCCGCACCAGGCCGCGACGCGGCTCCACAGCCCATGTCCGAGTGCCCACGCCGAAGCGCCGGCCAACGCCGCGCCGGCCAGTCGCACCACCGTTGTGGTCGACAACCGGTTCGCACCGGCTCGGTGCGACCCGCGGCGCCAGAGCATCGGGCCGACCAGAAGACCCACCGACGATGCCGCGGCGAACGCTGCCATGATCAGTGCCCCGCTCCACGCCGAATTGGCCAGCGCCGCAACCAGCAACGCGGATTGCAGCAGGCCACACGGCCAGGCGACCCAGGACAGGCCAGCCGCACCGCTGCGCAGCGGTGGCGCGACGACGTGCCAGCCGCCGCGATCGCGATGTGCGAGTGACTGCACACGAGTGCGCCCGATCCGCTCCAGCCACGTCGGCTGCCGCCCCTGCCACATCAGCCAAAGGCCGAGGCCGAGCGCTGCCATGTGGACGAGCGTCCAGAGCGGTCTGAGCACGCCCGCGCTCTGGCCGAGCAGCACGAGCGCGCCGACGCTGGACGCGGCCACGGCGCCGGCTGCGCTGTAGCCCGCGAGGCGACCGAGGTGGAATGACCAGGTGTCGCCAGACCGTCCGCCACGTGTCACTGCGGCACACCCTGCTCCGCACATCGCGACGCAATGCGGCGTCCCGGCCAGCCCCATCAGCAGGGCGCTGAAGATGAGCGCCAGATCCACACCGCTGCGCCGCGCGGTCTCGGCCGCTCAGATGATGCGCGAGAAGCGCTCGCGCGCCTGGTTGGTGCGCATGTTGGAGTCGAAGACCATCGCGACGGCACGGACAAAATACCAGCCGATGGCAGTGACCTGGACGTATCCGTCACCGAGTTCGACCAGCCCAAGCTCCTGCAGTGCAACCAGATCGGAGAGCTCTTGCCTGAAGTACTCGCCCATGCGGATCAGGTGCGCCAGCTCGATGGACTCGAAATCAAGTCGGCCCTGGCACATGATCGCCATGATGACGGCGCGCCGCACCACATCGTCGCGGGTCAGCGCCAGCCCGCGCTCCACTGGAAATTGACCGCGCCGAACGGCGTCGTAGTAGGCGTCGATGGTCTTGGCGTTCTGACTGTAGGTCGGCCCGATGCGCCCGATCGCCGACACCCCCAGGCCGATCAGGTCGCAGTCCGGCTGCGTGCTGTAGCCCTGGAAGTTGCGCTGCAGCCGGCCCTGGCGCTTGGCAGCCGCCAGCGAGTCACCAGGCAGCGCGAAGTGGTCCATGCCGATATAGGTGTAGCCATGGGCGATGAAGCCGGCGATGGCGCCCCCCAGCATCTGCACGCGGTGATCGGGCGGCGGCAGCTGCTCGACGATGATGCGGCGCTGCGGCTTGAAGCGCTGCGGCAGATGCGCATAGGAATACAGCGCGATGCGGTCGGGCCGCAATCCGGCCACCTGCTTGACGGTACGTTCGAAGGATTCGGGTGACTGCCTGGGCAGGCCGTAGATCAGGTCCACGTTGACCGACTCGTAGCCGATCTCGCGCGCCGCCTGCACCAGGTCGCGCACCGACTCGTAGGGCTGGATCCGGTGCACCGCCTGCTGCACTGCGGGATCGAAATCCTGCACGCCGAAACTGATGCGGTTGAAGCCCAATGACGCCAGGTGCCGCAGGCGCGCCTCGGACGCGGTGCGCGGATCGACTTCGATCGACACTTCCGCACCGGGCGTGAGGTGGAACCGGGCCGTGATCATCGCCATCAGTCGCGTCAGTTCCTCGTCGCTGAGGAAGGTCGGCGTGCCACCACCGAGATGCAGCTGCGAAACACCCTCGTCGTTGCCGAGGACGGCGGCGTTGAGCGCGATCTCCATCTCGAGCACGTCCAGATACTCGGCGGCCCGTTCATGGTGGCGCGTGATGACCTTGTTGCAGGCGCAGTAGTAGCACACCGATTCGCAGAACGGGATGTGCACATAGA
>JBBIPS010000303.1:0-4214 GCA_037442725.1 Burkholderiales bacterium
TGGCTCCTTCGGTTGCTTGCAAGGCAACCCGCATGGTCGCCCATGCGGGTCGAAGGAGCCGCCACCTCAGCTCACGCGTTCAGCAGAATCTGGGACATCGCCGGGTAAGCCCGATTGCCGGAGCTCGTGCGTGTATGCAGTATCCAGATCGCGCCGAGGCGTGCAGCGGCGCGGGGGATTGCCGGTGTCGGACCGTGCGCTCAAACCTGTGGAACGACCGTTGGCGCTGGGCGAGCAGGTCTACAACGCCTTGCGTGCGCAGTTGCGCCGCGGCGCCATCGGCGCCGGCCAGGCCCTGCAGGAGGTCGCGCTGGCCGAGCAGCTCGGTGTGTCGCGCACGCCGGTGCGCGAGGCGATGGCGCGGCTGGCCAGCGAGGGGCTGCTCGCCACGCACCGGCGCAGCTTCACGGTGCCGGCGCTGACGCTGCAGGACGTCGACGACATCTACGAAGTGCGCTTCCTCGTCGAGCCCGCGGCGCTGCGCCGCATCGCCGAACTGACCGCCGACCCACTGCGTCGCAGCGCCATCGATGCCGCGCTGGCCGACGCGGTGGCGGCGCACCGCAGCAGCGACAGCGACGCCTTTCGCGAGGCCAACGTGCGCTACCGCGCGGCGTGGCTGGCGCTGCTGCCCAACGCCAGGCTGGTGCGCGTGGTCGAGCTGTACGCCGATCACCTGCAGCACATCCGTGCCCTCACGCTCGACGACGCCGGCGTGCGCGACGTCGTCGTGCGTGGGCTCAGGCGCATTACCGCGGCGCTGGCCGCCGGTGACGGCGACGCCGCCGCCGCGGCGATGCACGAGCACCTGCGCCAGGCACGCCGCGCCTTCATCGTCGCCACCGGGCTGGACGGCAAGCCGCGCGGCCGCAAACGGAGCAGATCGCAATGAACTACAAGGCCGAGATCCCGTACGGCGCCTACTGGTGCACGCCGTTCGCGCGCTGGCAGGGCAGTTTCGCGCTGCTGCACAGCATCGAGTTCGCCGCCCATGTGGCGCGGGCCGAACTGGCGCGGCGCCACATCGACCCGGCCGGCTTCGACTACGGCGTGCTCGGCCTGTCGGTGCCGCAGCGGCAGTCGTTCTACGGCATGCCGTGGCTGCTCGGGCTGGCGGGGGCCGGGCAGGCGGGCGGGCCGACGCTGATGCAGGCCTGCGCCACGGGAGTGCGCACGCTGCTCGCCGCCGCGCAGGAGATCGAGGTCGGCATGGCGACGACGGCGCTGGTCGTCAACTGCGACCGCACCTCGAACGGCCCGCATCTGTACTACCCGAATCCGCGCGGACCGGGCGGCACCGGAGCGGCCGAGAACTGGGTCATGGACAACTTCGGTTGCGATCCGCTCGGCGGGCACTCGATGCTCGCCACCGCCGAGAACGTCGCCGCACGCCACGGCATCGGCACCGCACTGCAGCACGAGGTCGTGCTGCAACGCGAGGCGCAGTATGCGCAGGCGCTGGCCGACGGTTCGGCCTTCCTGAAGCGCTTCATGACGCTGCCGTTCGACGTCCCCGCGCCGGGCTTCAGGAAGACGATGGCGCAGCTCGAAGGCGACGAGGGCGTCTCGCACTCGACCACCGCGGGGTTGGCCGCGCTCAAACCCGTGACGCCCGGCGGCACGGTCACCTTCGGCGGCCAGACGCACCCGGCCGACGGCAACGCGGCGCTCGTCGTCACGAACACCGAGCGCGCGCGCGAACTCGCCACCGACCCGAAGATCGCGGTGCGGCTGCACGGCTTCGGGCTGGCGCGCGCCGAGCTCGCCTACATGCCCGAAGCCGCCGTGCCCGCGGCGCAGCGCGCGCTGGCGCAGGCCGGCAAGACGATCGGGCAGATGGCGGCGGTGAAGATCCACAACCCGTTCGCCGTCAACGACGTGATGTTCGCGCAGGCCAGCGGCATCGACTGGCGGCGCATGAACAACTACGGTTGCTCGCTCGTCTGGGGCCATCCGCAGGCACCGATGGGAACGCGCTCGATCATCGAGGTGATCGAGGAGCTCGCCTTGCGCGGTGGCGGCTTCGGCCTGTTCACCGGCTGCGCCGCGGGCGATACCGCGATGGCGGTGGTGCTCGAGGTCGGCGACCGCTGACGGGCAGCGGATCGGGGTCGAAGCGTGAACCTCGCGGACTGGATCACCGACACCGCCGCGCGCACGCCCGGCAAGACGGCGCTGCGCTGCGCCGACGCGACGCTGGACTACGCCGCGCTGGCCGCGCACTGCGATCGGATCGCCGCCGCGCTGGCGCGCGCCGGCGTCGCACGTGGCGACTGCGTGGCCTGGCTGGGGCTGAACAGCGCGGCCATGCTGGCCACGCTGTTCGCCTGCGCGCGGTTGGGCGCGATTTTCATGCCGCTGAACTGGCGGCTGGCGCCGCCCGAGCATCGCGCGATGCTGCACGACTGCGTGCCCGTGCTGTTCATCGTCGACGCCGACTTCGCCGCCGCCAGCGCCGGGCACGCCATCGCCCCCGCCACGACGCGCTGCGTCGCGCTCGGCGCGGTGCCCGCGGGCTGGACGAACTGGGCTGCGTTCATCGCCGGCGCCGATACATCGCCACCGCCCGCCGACGTGCCCGACGACCAGGCGCCGCTGTTGCTGTGCTGGACCTCCGGGTCGACAGGGCGCCCCAAGGGCGTGCTGCTGAGCCACGACGCGCTGGCGGCCAACGCTGACGCCAGCGTCGACATGCACGCGCTCGGCGCCGACGACAGGGTGCTGACGACGCTGCCGCTGTTCCACGTCGGCGGCCTGAACATCCAGACCACGCCGGCGCTGCGCGCGGGCTGCACGGTGACCTTGCACGCCAGGTTCGATCCGCGGGCGACGTTCGACGCGATCGAGCGCGACCGCATCACGCTGACGGTGCTGGTGCCGGCGCAGCTCGAGGCCCTGATCGCGCACCCGCGCTGGGCCGGTGCCGACTTGTCGAGCCTGCGCATGATCAGCACCGGCTCGACGCTGGTGCCCGAGCGGCTGGTCCGCGCCGTGCATGCGCGTGGCGTGCCGCTGGTGCTGGTCTGGGGCGCCACCGAGACGGCGCCGATCGCCGCCTGCCTGCACGCCGACGAGGCGGTGCGCAAGGCCGGATCGACCGGGCGCGCCGCCGCCGGCTGCGAGCTGCGCATCGTCGACGTCGACGGGCGCGACGTGCCGCGCGGTGTCAGCGGCGAGGTCTGGGTGCGCGGCCGCAACGTGATGAGCGGCTACTGGCACGACGCCGGCGCCAGCGCTCGCGCGCTGGCCGGCGGCTGGTACCACTCGGGCGACAGCGGGCGCTTCGACGACGAGGGCTTCCTGACCATCGATGGCCGGCTCAAGGACATGATCATCTCGGGCGGCGAGAACGTCAGCCCGGCCGAGGTCGAGGGCGTGCTGCTCGACTGCCCGGACGTGGCCGAGGCCGCCGTCGTCGGCCGGCCCGACCCGCGCTGGGGCGAAGTCGTCGTCGCCGTGGTCGCGCCGCGCCCCGGTGCGACGCTGGTGCGCGAGCGCGTGCTGGCACTGTTCGACGGCCGGCTCGCGCGCTTCAAGCATCCCAGGGACGTGCTCGTCGTCGATGCGCTGCCGCGCACCGCGCTCGGCAAGGTGCGCAAGGAAGACGTGCGCCAGCTCGTCGCCGCCCGCCGGGCCGCCGCGGCGGCGACGCGCCAGGGGGGAACCGCATGACGGTCAAGATCGGCATCGATGTCGGCGGCACCTTCACCGACTTCGTCGTCGCGCGCGACGGCGAGCCGCCGCTCATCCACAAGACGCTGTCGACGCCGGCCGACCCGTCGATCGCGGTCGTCGAGGGGCTGGCGCAGATCGCCGCGGCGCTGCAGCCGCCGCTGTCGCTCGAGCAGTTCGCGCGCAGCCTGTCGACCATCGTGCACGGCACGACCGTGACGACCAACGCGACGCTGACGAGCAGCGGCGCGCGCTGCGCGCTGCTGACGACCGAGGGCGTGCGCGACGCGCTCGAGATGCGCCGCGGCATCCGCGAGGAGCAGTACAACAACCGCTACACCAACGTGCGGCCGCTGGTGCCGCGCGCGCGCCGCATCGGCGTGCGCGGCCGCATCCGGGCCGACGGCAGCGAGCTTGCGCCGCTCGACCTCGACGCGGTGCGCGCGACGCTGGCCGGCTGGCGTGTCCAGGGCATCGAGTCGGTCGCGGTGTGCTTCATGAACTCGTTCGCCAACCCGGCGCACGAGCAGGCCGCGGCGGCG
>JBBIPS010000304.1:0-4198 GCA_037442725.1 Burkholderiales bacterium
GCCCATCAGCCGCTCGATCGCCTTTCCCCAGACCCCTCCAGGCTCATTCCTCGTTGGAATCACGAGCCCGGCTCCAGGCTCAAACCTCATTGGACAAGACTGCTACGGGCGCGCCCGCTGACGCTCGCCTACAATGACGCGCGACGGGCCTCCTCGCATGGGAGCGCGGCCAATCGGGTCAGGTCGGGAACGAAGCAGCCCCAACCGTTGCGACCAGTGCCGAGGGCAAGGCTCGTCACCCACGCCACGGCACGGTGGCTGCCGATCGCGCTGCGGCATCAGAGCTGCTTCCCGGCCAAGTCCGCCCAGCCTGACATGCAAAGCGCGGGCCGGCCCCCGGGGTTGCTCGCCCCAAGGGGAGGCAGACGATGCAGGTCGTCGACCTGCGCACGCTCAGGTCAGGCTCTCATGCAGAGCCGGCAACACGCGCGCTGATTCATCGGTATCCGGCGCCATGCCTTGCGCGGCGCACTGCACGTCGCGCAGCACGATGCCGAGCACCCGGCCGTAGCGCTGGGCCGCCCGCTGCAGCGCCGCGGCCTGCTGGTGCGCCGGCACGGCAGTGGCATCGGCGACCTCGTTACCGCAGCTGGCCGCCAGGCGCAGGGTCTCGTCGTCGCTGTCGGCCGCGTGCACCGGCGCCGACACCGGCACACGGTGGATCATGCGCAGCACGCTTGGGTCGAGCCCCCAATGGTGCGCGACGGCGGCACCGAGTGCATCGACATCGGCGCCGAGCACGGCATAGGACGCCCCCTGCTCGCTCATGCCAGGCTCGTCCGGCTCGCCGGGCCGGGTCGCCGCCAACGGTTGCATCAGACGCCGGATCTGCTCCGCCTCGTCCGGAAAGTGGTACTGCAGCACGAGCCGCCCGAGGTTCTGCAGCAGCGCCAGCAGGTAGACGACCTCGCTGTCGTAGCCCGGCGGGCGCAGCCACTGCGCGATGCGGCCGGCGCGCTTGACGTGCTCGAGCAGGCGCTCGAGTTCGGCGGCCTGGGTCGCGTTCAACGGGCCGGGCCAGTCGCGCAACGCCAGCGCGGCGCGCCGGACGCCGTCCAGGCCCAGCATCGCGATGGCGCGGCGGATCGTCAGCACCGGACCATTGCCGCCTGCCAGCGCGCCGCGCAGCTGCGCACTGTTGACGGCACGCAGCAGCTCGAAGGTCAGCGCGGTGTCCTGCAACACGATCGCCGCCAGTTCGTTGGTGCGCTCGCGCTCCATCATGGCCAGGTGCGCGGCGCGCGCGGCGGCACCGGGCGTGGCCGGCAGCACCCCGACACTTTGCAGCCGGTCGAGCAGCAGCGCCAGCGCGCCGCCGCCCTGCTCACCCTGGCTGACGCGCCAGCCTTCGAGCGCGCGCAACAAGGTGCGCGCGTTGCGGTAGCGCTGGCGCGGCTGGCGGTCGGTGGCACGGTTGACGATGGCGCGCAAGGGCTCCGAGATCGCCTGCGCCGTGCTCCAGGGCAGACGCACGATTTCACGACCCCAAGGCGGCAGGCGCTCGAGCGCCAGAGCGACGTCGGGTTGATCGAAGGCCGGTGCCCCGGCCAGCGCATGGTGCAACACCAGCCCGAATGCGAGCAGGTCGCGCTCGGCGGCCTGGCGCTGCCTGGCCAGCCCGTCTTCGTCGGCAGCCGCTGCCAGCGGCGGCAGCCCGACGCCGAGCCCGATGAGGTGGCAACGGCCAGGCTCGCCGGTCACCAGCATGCACGGCTGCAGGTCGTGATGCGCGACGCCGGCTTCATGCGCAAATGCCAGCCCCTGCAATGCGTTCTCGGCCCACGGCACCAGTTCCTGCGCCGGCAGGCCGTTGCCGCCAATCTTCTGTGCCAGCGTGACGCCACCGCCAAGCTCGTACGTCACGTACGGCCAGCGCTCGTGCTCACTCACCTCGACGGTGCGGGCCAGCGCCGGATGGTCGACACGCGTCGCTTTGCGCACAGTGTCGTGCCAACGATCGAGCACGCCGTCGCCGGCCGGGCGCCTGCGTGGCATCGCGAGCAACAACTCCTGACCGCGGCGCGGATCGTCCACCCGCCACAACATCGTGCGCGAGCTCTTGCCCAGAAGCTCGAGCAGCCGAAGGCGGCCGAAGCTGCGCACGGCGTTCGGCCGGGCAACATCGAGCGGTACCGGTTCGGAAGCTGCCATCGACGAGGTTCTGGGTGTGCCCCGATTGGAGCTGAGCCCGGACCTTGGCAGCGGCACGAACAGCCGGGCGTTTCGGACCCACTTCGCCGCGCTGCTGCGGCCACCGGCGTCGATCGGCCGCGTGCCGGGTCTTTGTGTCAGAATTCCGCCGTACCGCATGCAGGATGTCGATGGCGGGCCGACGCGCCCCGGGAAAATATCATGAGCACTGAACTGATCAAGCACGTGACAGACGCGTCCTTCGACTCCGACGTGATGAAGTCCGCCACGCCGGTGCTGGTGGATTACTGGGCCGAGTGGTGTGGCCCGTGCAAGATGATCGCCCCAATCCTGGAGGAAGCGGCCAAGGAGTTCGGTACCCGCCTGCAAGTCGCCAAGATGAACGTCGACGAGAACCGTGACGTGCCGGCCAAGTTCGGCATCCGCGGCATCCCGACACTGATGCTGTTCAAGGGCGGCCAGCTCGCCGCGACCAAGGTCGGCGCGCTGAGCAAGGCCCAGTTGACGGCCTTCATCGAGCCGCACCTATAATCACACGCAGCGCAGCGGCAGGCGTCGCCACGAGCACGCGACAGCCGCAGCGAGTTTTGCCACCACCCCCGTCGGGCCGCATGCCCGGTCCGGCGGGTGAGATCGGCCATCACCCCCAGCGTCCCTGAGATCGCCCGCCTGCGGGGCCTCGTCGCAACGCTTCGCGTCTGGTGGTCGCCGCCTCCCGGCCGGGACTGCCCGGCAAGGCACCAAGCCAATCGCATTGGGTGAATCCGCAAATGCATCTCTCCGAACTGAAGGCGCTGCACGTCTCCGAGCTCATCAAGATGGGCGAGGCACTGGAGATCGACAACGTCCCGCGGCTGCGCAAGCAGGAGCTGATGTTCGCGATCATGAAAAAGCGCGCCCGCGGCGGCGAGCAGGTGTTCGGCGACGGCGTGCTCGAGGTGCTGCCCGACGGCTTTGGCTTCCTGCGCTCGATCGAGGCCAGCTACATGGCCTCGACCGACGACATCTACCTCTCGCCGAGCCAGATTCGCCGCTTCAACCTGCACACCGGCGACATGATCGAGGGCGAGGTGCGCGTGCCCAAGGACGGCGAGCGCTACTTCGCGCTGGTCAAGGTCGACCGCGCCAACGGCCTGACGCCCGAGGAGAGCAAGCACAAGATCATGTTCGAGAACCTGACGCCGCTGTTCCCGAAGGAGGCGTTCAAGCTCGAGCGGGACATCAAGGGCGACGAGAACATCACCAGCCGCATCATCGACCTGATCGCGCCGATCGGCAAAGGCCAGCGCGCGTTGCTGGTGGCGCAGCCCAAGACCGGCAAGACGGTGATGATGCAGCACATGGCCCACGCGCTGGTGGCCAACCACCCCGAGATCCACCTCATCGTGCTGCTCGTCGACGAGCGGCCCGAGGAGGTGACCGAGATGCAGCGCACGGTGCGCGGCGAGGTCATCAGTTCGACCTTCGACGAGCCCGCCGCGCGCCACGTGCAGGTGGCCGAGATGGTGATCGAACGCGCCAAGCGACTGGTCGAGTTGAAGAAGGACGTGGTGATCCTGCTCGACTCGATCACCCGGCTGGCGCGCGCCTACAACAACGTGCTGCCGTCGTCGGGCAAGGTGCTCACCGGCGGCGTCGACGCCAACGCGCTGCAGCGCCCGAAGCGCTTCTTCGGCGCCGCGCGCAACGTCGAGGAAGGTGGCTCGCTGACCATCATCGGTACCGCGCTGATCGACACCGGCAGCCGCATGGACGAGGTGATCTACGAGGAATTCAAGGGCACCGGCAACTGCGAGATCCACCTCGACCGGCGCATGGCCGAGAAGCGCGTTTACCCATCGATCCTGATCAACAAGAGCGGCACGCGGCGCGAGGAGTTGCTGCTCAAGCCGGAGATCCTGCAGAAGACCTGGATCCTGCGCAAGCTGCTCTATCCGATGGACGAGATCGAGGCGATGGAGTTCATCCTCGACAAGATGAAGGCCTCCAAGAACAACCTCGACTTCTTCGACATGATGCGAAGAGGCGGTTGAGCCCGGAGGCGGCG
>JBBIPS010000305.1:0-4111 GCA_037442725.1 Burkholderiales bacterium
CACATCGCGTCGAAGCCCTCGGGCCCGCGCGGCGCAGCCTGCGGTGTGCCTGGCTGGGCGCGCCGGCGCACGAAGAAGCCCGAATGCGGCCGCGACACCAGGTGGCCCTGGGCGACCAGCCGGTCGTAGGCCTCGACCACGGTGAAGACGCTGACCTGGTGCGCATGCGCGAACTGCCGGATCGACGGCACCTTGGTGCCGGCTCGCAGCGTTCCGCCCTCGATCATCCGGCGCAGGCCATCGACGACCTGTGCCACGAGCGGAACCGAAGACTGCGGGTTGAGGCTGAACATGCGGCGAGCTGGAATGCGGCGGATCCGTGCTGTACAGGGGGCCGGACCAGCACAGTGCACCGGCGCCGGCCAGGTGGGTGTACATGGTAGCGGCGGCCGCCGCGCCCTACAGTGGCGGCCTCGCCAGTGGAGCCACGACATGCAACGCGAACCGAACCTGAACAACGCGGCCCTGATGGCACGCCGCCGCGCGGCCCTGCCCGCCGGCCTCGGCCAGGTGCACGAGATCTTCGTCGAGCGCGCCGAGAACGCCGAAGTCTGGGACGTCGAGGGCAAGCGCTACATCGACTTCGCCGGCGGCATTGCGGTGCTCAACACCGGGCACCGCCACCCGGCGCTGGTGGCTGCGATGCAGGCCCAGCTCGAGCGTTTCACCCACACCTGCTTTCAGGTGCTGGCCTACGAGCCGTATGTCGAACTGGCCGAGCGGCTGAACGCACTGGCGCCGGGCGACTTCGCCAAAAAGAGCTTCTTCATGACCACCGGCGCCGAGGCGGTCGAGAACGCCGTCAAGGTGGCGCGCGCCTACACCGGGCGTTCGGCGGTGATCGCCTTCGGCGGCGGCTTCCACGGCCGCACGCTGATGACGATGGCGCTGACCGGCAAGGTCGCTCCGTACAAGGCCGGCTTCGGTCCGTTCCCGGCCGAGGTCTACCACGCCAGGTTCCCGTGCGCGCTGCACGGCACCAGCGTGGCCGATGCGCTGGCCTCGATCGAGGCGCTGTTCAAGTACGACGTCGAGCCCGCACGCGTGGCGGCGATCGTGCTCGAGCCGGTGCAGGGCGAAGGCGGCTTCTACATCGCGCCGCCGGAGTTCGCGCTGGCGTTGCGCGAGCTGTGCGACCGGCACGGCATCGTGCTGATCGCCGACGAGGTGCAGACCGGCGCCGGCCGCACCGGCACCTGGCTGGCGTGCGAGCAGTGGCGGGTTGGCGACCAGCGCGCCGTGCCCGACATCATCACGATGGCCAAGTCGCTCGCCGGCGGCATGCCGCTGGCGGCCATCACCGGCCGCGCCGAGATGATGGATGCCCCCGGCCCGGGCGGGCTGGGCGGCACCTATGCCGGCAATCCGATGGCGTGCGTCGCGGCGCTGGCGGTGCTCGACACCTTCGAGCGCGAGAAGCTCCTCGCGCGCAGCCGCGACGTCGGCGCGCGGCTGAGCATCGGGCTGCGCGCCATCGCCGCGCGCCACCCGGCGGTGTGCGACGTGCGCGCCCTGGGCGCGATGGTGGCCATCGAGTTGTGCCGGAGCAATGACCCAGGTCAGCCCGATGCGGCACTGACGCAGGCTGTCGTCAAGGCGGCAGCGCAGCGCGGGCTGATCTTGCTATCGTGCGGAACCTACGGCAACGTGATCCGCGTGCTGGTGCCTCTGACAGCGTCCGATGCGCTGATCGACGAGGGCCTGGCGCTGATGGGAGCCGTCTTCGACACCCTCGCCTGAACCCCGAAAGGACCCGCTCACATGGCCAGCGCCGCACGATTTTCCTGGGATGACCCGCTCAACCTCGACGCCCAGCTCGGCGCCGACGAGCGCGCGGTGCGCGACGCCGCGCGCGACTATTGCCAGGGCAAGCTCGCACCGCGCGTGCTCGAGGCCTTCCGCCACGAGAAGACCGACCCCGCGATCTTCCGCGAGATGGGCGAACTGGGACTGCTCGGGCCGACCATCCCCGAGGCCTACGGCGGCGCGGGCCTCAACTACGTCTGCTACGGCCTGGTGGCACGCGAGGTGGAGCGCGTCGACTCGGGCTACCGCTCGATGATGAGCGTGCAGTCGTCGCTGGTGATGGTGCCGATCAACGAATTCGGCACCGAGGCGCAGAAGCAGAAGTACCTGCCCAAACTCGCCACCGGCGAGTGGATCGGCTGCTTCGGCCTCACCGAACCGAATCACGGCTCGGACCCCGGCAGCATGGTGACGCGGGCGCGCAAGGTGGCCGGCGGCTACCGCCTGTCGGGCGCCAAGATGTGGATCAGCAACTCGCCGATCGCCGACGTCTTCGTCGTCTGGGCCAAGGATGACGAGGGCTCGATCCGCGGCTTCATCCTCGACAAGGGCGCCAAGGGCCTGTCGGCGCCGGCGATCCACGGCAAGGTTGGGCTGCGCGCGTCGATCACCGGCGAGATCGTCATGGACGAGGTGTTCTGCCCCGACGAGAACGCCTTCCCAGACGTGCGCGGCCTGAAGGGACCGTTCACCTGCCTGAACAGCGCGCGCTACGGCATCGCCTGGGGCGTGCTCGGCGCGGCCGAGGACTGCCTGGCGCGCGCGCGCCAGTACGCGCTCGACCGCAAGCAGTTCGGCCGTCCGCTCGCGGCCAACCAGTTGATCCAGAAGAAGCTCGCCGACATGGTCACCGAGATCGCGCTCGGGCTGCAGGGCTGCCTGCGGCTGGGCCGCATGAAGGACGACGGCAGCGCCAACGTCGAGATCACCTCGATCATGAAGCGCAACTCGTGCGGCAAGGCGCTCGAGATCGCCCGCCTGGCGCGCGACATGCTCGGCGGCAACGGCATCAGCGACGAGTTCGGCGTCATCCGCCACCTCGTCAACCTCGAAGTGGTCAACACCTACGAGGGCACGCACGACATCCACGCGCTGATCCTGGGCCGTGCGATCACCGGCATCCAGGCGTTCTCCTGAGCTGCATCGCGACGATGAGCGGTCCCCGGTTGCTCGAAGGCACGCGCGTGCTGGACCTGTCGCGCGTGCTCGCCGGGCCGTGGGCCAGCCAGTTGCTGGCCGACTACGGCGCCGACGTCATCAAGGTCGAGCGCCCCGGCACCGGCGACGACACGCGGCACTGGGGGCCACCGTGGTGGGGCGAGGGCGACGACCGCGTCGCGGCCTACTACCTGAGCGCCAACCGCGGCAAGCGCTCGATCGCGATCGACATTGCCGGCACCGAAGGCGCCGCGCTCGTCAGGCAGCTGGCGGCCGAGGCCGACGTGCTGCTCGAGAACTACAAGGTCGGCCAGCTCGCCAGGTACGGCCTCGACCACGCGACGCTCGCGACGCTCAATCCGCGGCTGGTCTACTGCTCGATCACCGGCTTCGGCCAGGACGGCCCGTACGCGCAGGCCGCCGGCTACGACTTCGCGATCCAGGCCAGCGGCGGGCTGATGAGCCTCACCGGCGAACGCGACGGCACGCCCGGAGCCGAGCCGCAGAAGGTCGGCGTCGCGGTGGCCGACCTGTTCACCGGCGTCTACGCCACGAGCGCGATCCTGGCCGCACTGATCGAGCGCGGCCGCAGCGGCCGCGGCCGCCACATCGACGCCGCGCTGCTCGACGTGCAGGTGGCGATGCTCGCGAACCAGGCCAGCAACTACCTGGTCAGTGGCCTAACTCCCAAACGCATGGGCAACGCGCACGTCAACATCGTTCCCTACCAGGTGTTCGCGACCCGCGACGGCCACCTCGTGCTGGCGGTGGGCAACGACGGCCAGTTCGCCCGCTTCTGCGCGCTGGCGGGCCGCCCCGATCTGGCGTGCGACCCGCGCTATGCGACCAACGCAGGTCGCGTCGAACGGCGCGACGAGCTGGTGCCGGTGCTGGCCGCCTGGATGCTCGAACGCAGCACGGCCGAATGGACCGCGCTGCTCGAACCGAACTCGGTGCCATGCGCGCCGATCCTCGACCTGCCACAGGTGTTCGCGCACCCGCAGGTCATCGCACGCGGCCTGCAGATCAGCAATGCCGGCATGCCGATGGTGGCCAACCCGATGCGCTTCGACGGCGAGCGCGCGCAGGCTGAGCTGCCGCCGCCCGGACTCGACGCGCACGGCGCGGCGCTGCGCGAGGCGCTGGC
>JBBIPS010000306.1:0-4110 GCA_037442725.1 Burkholderiales bacterium
AGGCCTCGAGCGCCCAGACTTCCATCTCGCCGAAGCGCTGGCCACCGAACTGCGCCTTGCCGCCCAGCGGCTGCTGGGTGACGAGCGAGTACGGCCCGGTGGAACGAGCGTGCATCTTGTCGTCGACCAGATGGTGCAGCTTGAGCACGTGCATGTAGCCGACCGTGACCGGTCGCTCGAAGGCGTCCCCGGTGCGGCCGTCGTGCAGCGTGGCCTGGGTGCGGGTGAGCGTGAGGCCCTTGCGCGCCGCCACCTCCTCAGGGTAGGCGAGCTTGAGCATGGCCCGGATCTCCGCTTCCTCCACACCGTCGAAGACCGGCGTCGCGAACGGCACACCGTCCACCAGGTTGCGCGCCATCTCGAGCACTTCATCGTCGTCGAGCGATGCGATGTGCTCGGTCTTGCCACCCGAGTGGTTGTAGAGCTCGTCGAAGAACCTGCGCAGCTCGGCGACGCGGACCTGCTGCTGCAGCATGTCGCCGATGCGCTGGCCGATGCCCTTGCCGGCCCAGCCCAGGTGCACCTCGAGCACCTGCCCGACGTTCATGCGCGACGGCACGCCCAGCGGATTGAGCACGATGTCGCACGGCGTGCCGTCGGCCATGTAGGGCATGTCCTCGATCGGCACGATCTTGGAGACGACGCCCTTGTTGCCGTGGCGCCCGGCCATCTTGTCGCCGGGTTGCAGGCGGCGCTTGACGGCCAGGTAGACCTTGACCATCTTCAGCACGCCGGCGGGCAGTTCGTCGCCCTGCGTCAGCTTCTTGCGCTTCTCCTCGAACGCGAGGTCGAAGCTGTGGCGCGTCTGCTCGAGCGAGTTCTTGATGCTCTCGAGCTGGTTGGCAACCTCGTCCTCGGCCGGACGGATATCGAACCAGTGGTACTTCTCGAGCTGCGCCAGGTAGGCCTGGTCGATCGGCGCTCCCTTGCCGATGCGCTGCGGGCCGCCGTTGGCCACCCGGCCGAGGAGCAGCTTCTCGATGCGGTCGAAGGCGTCGGACTCGACGATGCGCAACTGGTCGTTCAGGTCGAGGCGGAAGCGCTTGAGCTCGTCGTCGATGATCTGCTGTGCGCGCTTGTCGCGCACGATGCCCTCGCGGGTGAAGACCTGCACATCGATCACCGTGCCGTTGGTGCCCTGGTCGACGCGCAGCGAGGTGTCCTTCACGTCGGACGCCTTCTCGCCGAAGATCGCGCGCAGCAGCTTCTCCTCCGGCGTCAGCGTGGTCTCGCCCTTGGGGGTGACCTTGCCCACCAGCACGTCGCCGGGGGTGACCTCGGCGCCGACGTAGACGATGCCCGATTCGTCCAGCCGCGCGAGCTGCTGCTCGGACAGGTTCGGGATGTCGCGCGTGATCTCCTCGCTGCCCAGCTTGGTATCGCGCGCCATGACCACCAGCTCCTCGATGTGGATCGAGGTGTAGCGGTCCTCGGCGACGACGCGTTCGCTGATCAGGATCGAGTCCTCGAAGTTGAGGCCGTTCCAGGGCATGAAGGCGATCAGCATGTTCTGACCGAGCGCGAGCTCGCCCAGGTCGGTGGAGGCGCCGTCGGCGACCACATCGCCCGCAGCGACGTGATCGCCGCGCTTGACGATCGCGCGCTGGTGGATGTTGGTGTTCTGGTTCGAGCGCTGGTACTTGATCAGGTTGTAGATGTCGACGCCGACCTCGCCGGCCACCGTCTCGGCGTCGTTGACGCGGATGACGATGCGGTTGGTGTCGACGTAGTCGACGAGGCCGCCGCGGCGCGCCGTGACCACGGTGCCCGAGTCGACCGCGGCGACGCGCTCGACGCCGGTGCCGACCAGCGCCTTCTCGGGCCGCAGCACCGGCACCGCCTGGCGCTGCATGTTGGCACCCATCAAGGCCCGGTTCGCGTCGTCGTGTTCGAGGAACGGCACCAGCGACGCCGCCACCGAGACGATCTGCGCCGGCGCCACGTCCATGTACTGGATGCGTTCGGGCGAGGTCAGCACCGATTCACCCGCCTCGCGCGCCGAGACCAGCTCGTCGGTCAGCAGGCCGGCCTTGCCGAGCGAGGCGTTGGCCTGTGCGATGACGTACTTGCCTTCCTCGATCGCCGACAGGTAGTCGATCTGGTTCGTGACCTTGCTGCCGACGACGCGACGGTACGGCGTCTCGAGGAAGCCATATTCGTTCAGCCGCGCGTACAGCGCCAGCGAGTTGATCAGCCCGATGTTCGGGCCTTCCGGCGTCTCGATCGGGCAGACCCGGCCGTAGTGCGTCGGGTGCACGTCGCGCACCTCGAAGCCGGCACGCTCGCGCGTCAGGCCACCCGGGCCGAGGGCCGAGACGCGCCGCTTGTGCGTGATCTCGGACAGCGGGTTGGTCTGGTCCATGAACTGCGACAGCTGCGAGGCGCCGAAGAATTCCTTCAGCGCGGCCGAGATCGGCTTGGAGTTGATCAGGTCGTGCGGCATCAGTGCGTCGGTCTCGGCCTGGCCCAGGCGCTCCTTGACCGCCTTCTCGATGCGTGCCAGACCCGAGCGGTACTGGTTCTCGGCCAGCTCGCCGACGCAGCGCACGCGGCGGTTGCCAAGGTGGTCGATGTCATCGACCTCGCCGCGGCCGTTGCGCAGCTCGACCAGGATCTTGACGACGTCCAGGATGTCCTCGTTGGACAGCGTCATCGAGCCCTCGGGCACTTCGCGGCCGACGCGGGCGTTGAACTTCATGCGGCCGACGCGCGACAGGTCGTAGGTGTCGGCGTTGTAGAACAGGCGGCCGAAGAGCGCCTGCACCGCATCCTCGGTCGGCGGCTCGCCGGGTCGCATCATGCGGTAGATCGCCACGCGCGCCGACAGTTCGCTGTCGGTCTCGTCGGCGGCGAGCGTCTGGCTGATGTAGGCGCCCTGGTCAAGCTCGTTGGTGAACAGGCACTGGATGTCCTTGACGCCGGCGGCGCGCAGCTTCTTCAGCAGCGCCTCGGTCAACTCGTCGTTGGCCCTGGCGACGATCTCGCCGGTGTCGGCGTCGACCATGCTGCGCGCGACGATGCGGCCGACCAGGTAGTCCTCGGGCACCGAGACGAACTGGGTCGCGTTCTGCTCGAGTGCGCGCAAATGGCGCGCGGTGATGCGCTTGTCCTTCTCGACGATCACCTTGCCGTCCTTGTCGGTGATGTCGAAGCGGGCGACCTCCCCCTTCAGGCGCTCAGGCACGAACTCCATCTGCGCGCCCGCGTCCATCAGGCGGAAGCTGTCGAAGTCGAAGAAGTGCGCCAGGATCGCCTCGGGGTTCAGGCCGATCGCCTTCAGCAGGATCGTCACCGGCATCTTGCGGCGACGGTCGACGCGGAAGTAGAGGATGTCCTTCGGGTCGAACTCGAAGTCGAGCCACGAGCCGCGGTAGGGGATGATGCGCGCCGAGAACAGCAGCTTGCCCGACGAGTGCGTCTTGCCCTTGTCGTGCTCGAAGAACACGCCCGGCGAGCGGTGCAGCTGGCTGACGATCACGCGCTCGGTGCCGTTGACGATGAACGAGCCGTAGTCGGTCATGAGCGGCACCTCGCCCATGTAGACCTCCTGCTCCTTGATCTCCTTGACGACCTTGGCGGGTGCGGACTCGCGGTCGTAGATGATCATCTGCAGCTTGGCGCGCACCGCCGCGGCGTAGGTCAGGCCGCGCTGCTGGCACTCCCGCACGTCGAACGGCGGCTTGGCGATGTTGTATTCGATGAACTTCATCTCGACCATGTTGTTGTGCGACACGATCGGGAACGCGGAGAGGAACGCCGCCTGCAGGCCCTCGGGCTTGCGCTGGGTCGGCGGCAGGTCCTTCTGCAGGAAGGCGACGTAGGCCTCGCGCTGCATGGTGAGCAGGTAGGGAACATCGAGCACGTGCTCGCGCTTGCCGAAACTCTTGCGAATCCGCTTGCGCTCGGTGTAGCTGTACAGGGTTGCTTGCGCCATGAATACTCCGTGTCGAAGTCGTGCACCGGGGGCGTGGTGCACGTCTGGTCGACGACTGGCACCGGACCCGCGTCCCGCCGGGAGGGTCCGAAGCTTGGTGACTGGCCACTACCAGCCGCTGGCGGACGACTCCGGCGTTGCACCGGAGTCCGACCAAACTCGTTCTCTGCAGTCGG
>JBBIPS010000307.1:0-4096 GCA_037442725.1 Burkholderiales bacterium
CGCGCTGGCGCTGGCGCTGGCCGCGCGGCTGCGCCAGGCGTGCGGCGCCGGCGAAGCCGTGGCCCGACTCGGCGACACCGAGTTCGCGCTGTTGATCGAGAGCCCCGCCGCGACGGCGCCCGACGCGTTGCGCCAGCGCGCGTCGGAGCTGCAGCAGGTGCTGCAGGCGCCCGTCCGGCTGAACTCGACCGATGTCTTCCCGCGTTGCATCATCGGCATCGCGCGCTTCCCGGTCGATGGCGAGACGCCGGCCGGTCTGCTCGAGGTCGCTCAGACCGCGCGGCTCGACGTGGCGGGCGGCGCCGGGTTGGCTTTCTTCCGAGCCGAGACCGCGTCGCGCGCGCTGCGCGAGGTGCGCGTCGAGGCCGCACTGCACGGCGCCATCGCCGACGGCGAGTTCGAGCTGCACTACCAGCCCAAGGTCGACCTCGGCAGCGGCGCGGTATGCGGCGCCGAGGCGTTGCTGCGCTGGCAGTCGGCCGAGCTCGGGCCGATCGCCCCGGCCGAGTTCATCCCGATCGCCGAGCGCGCCGGCCTGATCGGCGCGATCGGCGACTGGGTGCTGCGCCATGCCTGCGAGCAGCTCGCGGCCTGGCGCGCGGCCGGCCTGCCGGCGCTGCGCATCGGTGTCAACCTGAGCGCCGCGCAGTTGCAGCGGCCCGACCTGGCCGCGCACCTGCAGGCGCTGCTGGCCGAGACCGGCGTCGACGCGGCACAGCTGGGCATCGAACTCACCGAGGGCATGCTGCTGGCCGACGTCGGGCACGCGCAGGCGGTGCTGGCCGGCGTGCGCTCGCTCGGCATCGAGATTTCGCTCGACGATTTCGGCACCGGGTTCTCCAGCCTGAACAGCCTCGGCCATCTGCCGATCGACATCGTCAAGGTCGACCGCTCGTTCGTCCACGACGTGACCGCGCCGGCGCAGCAGGTCTCGATCACGCGCGCCATCATCAGCATGGCGCATGGCCTGCAGATGAAGGTGCTGGCCGAGGGCGTCGAGAGCGAGGGACAGTTGAGCCTGCTCGCGTCCAACGGCTGCGACCAGTTCCAGGGCTTCTGGTTCAGCCGGCCGTTGCCGGCGGACGACTTCGCCGCACTGCTGCACGAAGGCAAGCGGCTGCCCGAGCGCTTCCTCGTCCGGCCCGTGCGCACGCGCACGCTGCTGCTGGTCGACGACGAAGACAACATCGTCGCGGCGTTGAAGCGGCTGCTGCGCCGCGACGGCTACCGCATCGTCACCGCGGCCAGCGCGGCCGAGGGGCTGCAGCGGCTGGCCGAGCACGAGGTCGACGTCATCGTTTCGGACCAGCGCATGCCGGGGATGACCGGCGTCGAGTTCCTGCACCGCGCCAAGGCGCTGTACCCGCAGACGGTGCGCATCGTGCTGTCGGGCTACACCGAGCTGCAGTCGGTCATCGACGCGGTCAACGAAGGCGCGATCTACAAGTTCCTCACCAAGCCGTGGGACGACGCCCGGCTGCGCGAGCACGTGGCCGAGGCCTTCCGGCAGAAGGAGCTGGCCGACGAGAACCGGCGCCTGACGCACGAAGTCGACGCCGCCAACACCGATCTGGCCGCGCTCAACGAGAGGCTCGAGCGGCTGCTGGCGCAGCAGCGCGAGCAGGCCGAGCTGCTGGCGGCCAGCGCCGCAGGCACGCGCGGCGTGCTCGACGATCTGCCCGCCGCGGTGCTGGGCATCGATCCCGACGGCATCGTCGCGTATGCCAACCGTGCCGCCGAGCGCGCGCTCGCGCCGAACGATGGGCTGCTGGGACGGCCGGCCGCCGAGGCGCTGCCGTCGTCGCAGGCCGGCGCCGCCGACGCGAACGAGGTCGAACTCAACGGCCAGCGCTTCCAGGCCCTGTACGGCGAACTGCCCGGCGACGGCAACGCGCAAGGCAGGCTGGTGGTGCTGTTTCCCCAACCGGCCAGGAAGGCGGCCTGACATGAACCCGCAAGGCAACGCGAACCCGATCCCACTGCCGCCGGCGTCGAGCCCGGACGCCGCAGGCACCGCCCCACGCGACGCGCGCGGCGGACCCGCGCGCATCGCCTGGTTGTTCCGCACCTCGCTGCGCGCCGGCCGCGTCCATCCGCTGCAACCGATGCTGCAGCGCTACCGCAGCGGAGAAGAGCGATGAACGCGCTGGCTACGCCGCCGCAGCGCGTCGCACCGGCTGCGACCCCGCTCGATCTGGCGCTGCTGCGACGCCGCGTCGGCGAGCTGCCGGCGCTGCCGCAGGCGGTGCTGCAGGTGACGGCCATCCTGAGGCGCGAAGACTCGAGCGCCGACGACTGCGCGGCGTGCATCGAGCGCGACCCGGCGATGACCGCGCGCACGCTGCGGCTGGCCAACTCGGCCTTCTACGGCGTGCCGGGGCGGGTGGCGACGATGCGCGACGCCATCCACATCCTGGGGCGGCGCAGCCTGGGCGCCCTGCTGACGACCGCGGCGGTGTCGGCGCAGTTCGACCGCAAGCGCTGCCCCGGCTTCGACTTCGACGCCTTCTGGCGCCATGCGCTGGGCAGCGCGATCGCCACGCAGTCGCTGGCGCGCGAACTCGACGCCGACGACGAGCTGGGCTTCACCGCCGGACTGCTGCACGACATCGGCCGCCTGGCGCTGGCCACGTACTTCCCGGTCGAGCTCGGTGCGGTGCTGGCGTGTGCGCGCGCCGCTGCGGCGCCGCTGCGCGACGTCGAGCGCTCGACCCTCGGTGTCGACCATGCCCAGGTCGGCGCGATGATCGCAGCGCACTGGCGCTTTCCGGGCAGCGTCGTGCAGGCCATCCTGGACCACCATGCACCGGTCGCGCCGGCCGACGCGGCCGCGCCGGCCACGCTGGCCGAACTGGTGCACCTGGCCGACGCGATGGTGCACGCGCTCGACGTGAGCGCCGCCGAAGACGAGGCGGTGCCGGAGATCGACGCGCCGACCTGGTCGCGGCTGGCACTCGGGCCGGCGCAATGCGGGCGCGTCTTCGAGCGCACCGAGACCGGCGTGGCCGCGCTGTGCCAGGCGCTTGCGATCTAGCACCGCAGCGATGAACCCGTCCGAAATTCCTGCCGCAGCACCACCGCGCTGCGACGCCTGCCCGTTCGCCGACGAGGTGCGCGCGCTCGAGCGCAGCAACGGCGACCTGAGCGAACTCAACCACAAGCTGCAGCTGGCGCAGCAGCACCTGATGCAGTCGGAGAAGCTGGCCTCGATCGGCCAGCTCGCGGCGGGCGTCGCGCACGAGATCAACAACCCGATCGGCTACGTCTTCTCCAACTTCGGCACGCTCGAGAAGTACCTCGCCGACCTGTTCCGCATGCTCGCCGCCTACGAAGCGGCCGAGGCGCAGCTGGCCGGCACGCCGGCGGCCGCCCAGGTCGCCGCGCAGCTCGCCGCGCTGCGCCGGGAGATCGAGCTCGACTACCTGAAGGACGACGTGCCGACGCTGATGGCCGAGTCGCGCGAAGGCATCGCGCGCGTGCGCAAGATCGTGCAGGACCTGAAGGACTTCTCGCATGTCGATGCGAACCAGGAATGGGCCTGGAGCGATCTGCACCAGGGGCTGGACTCGACGCTGAACATCGTCAACAACGAGATCAAGTACAAGGCCGACGTCGTCAAGCACTACGGCGTGCTGCCGGAGGTGCAGTGCCTGCCGTCGGAGCTGAACCAGGTCTTCATGAACCTGCTCGTCAACGCCGCGCACGCGGTGCAGAAGGAGCGCGGCACGATCACGCTGCGTACCGGCACGGGCGCGGGCGAAGTCTGGGTCGAGGTCGAGGACGACGGCTGCGGCATCCCGAAGGAGAACCTGACGCGCATCTTCGACCCCTTCTTCACGACCAAGCCGGTCGGCAAGGGCACCGGCCTGGGGTTGTCGCTGTCGTACGGCATCGTGCGCAAGCACGGTGGCCGGCTCGAGGTGGCGAGCGAGCCCGGCCAGGGCGCCCGCTTCAGGGTCACGCTGCCGGTGCATCACGCCGAGGAGGCAACCGCGTGAACGCCTTGCCGGCCGTCGACGCGAGGCCGCCCGACGCAGCGGTCGAGGCGCCGTTGCGGGCGGCGCCGCCGCCGGCACAGGCACTGGCCGTCGGTGTT
>JBBIPS010000308.1:0-4077 GCA_037442725.1 Burkholderiales bacterium
GCACTTGCGGTGGTGTCACGTGGGCGGCGCGGAGCCTTTCCTCGGCTACCTTCCACGGACCCGCGTTTGCGGTGGCCCACGCCGGTGCATCTTTGCCGCCCTGCGCGCCGTCCACCACGACGACGTCGGCTCCGTTCTCCTCGGCCGCGGAGACGGCGTCCTGCCGCGCCACGTGCAGGTTGACCCGCGAGAGGCCCGCGCGTTCGAGCGAGCGCGACACGGCGCGCTCGGCGTGGGCGGCCAGCCAGGTCGGCTGGTGCGTCAACTGCCCGAGCTGCGCGCGCAGCGCGGTGGACGTGGCGCGCACCTCGATGCCCAGCGCCCCCTGGCCGGCGGCAGGCGTCATGCGCGCGGTGTCGAAGGTCGAGCGGATGCGCGCGGCCAGCCCGAGGCGGCGCAGCCCGGCCGCGGCGAGCACGATCGCGTCGTAGCCGCCCTGGTCGAGCTTGCGCAACCGGGTGTCGAGGTTGCCGCGCAGCGGCTCGATGCGCAGGTCCGGACGCAGGCTCTTCAACTGCACGCCGCGGCGCAGGCTCGAGGTGCCGACCAGCGCCCCCGGCGGCAACGCGTCGATCGAATCGAAGCGGTTCGAGACGAAGGCGTCGCGCGGGTCCTCGCGCTCGAGGATGGCCGCCAGCACGAAGCCGTCCGGCAGGTCCATCGGCACGTCCTTGAGCGAATGCACCGCCAAGTGGGCGCGGCCCTCCTCCATCGCGACTTCGAGCTCCTTGACGAACAGACCCTTGCCGCCGACCTGCGACAGTGCGCGGTCGAGGATCTGGTCGCCACGCGTCGTCATGCCGAGCAGCTCGACGTCGAGGCCGAAGCGGGTGATCAGCAGGTCGCGCACGTACTCGGCCTGCCACAGCGCGAGGCGGCTCTCGCGGGTGGCGATGAGGGTCTTGGTTTGCGTCATGACCCGATTATCGCCAGGGTTCGGTGTCTCACGACGGTCACGCCAACGCTGCTGCTACGATTCACTGTCGGTTCGTCGATCGGTAATTCGGGTACGTTGCGGGGAGGTCACTCGATGGCGACTGCATCCGCTGTCCCGCGGCGCCGGGCCAGGCCAACCGCTCCCGGCTCCGACGGCGATCCGGACGATGCGGCCGCGAAGAACAGGCCGCTCGTCGAGGACATCCGGTTGCTCGGCCGCATCCTGGGCGACGTCATCCGCGAGCAGGAGGGCCGCGAGGCCTTCGAGCTGATCGAGCGGGTGCGCCGCCTGTCGGTGGCCTACCGGCTGAAGAAGGACGCCTCGGCCGGCCGCGTGCTCGACCGCCTGCTGAGGAAACTTTCCGACGACCAGACGGTGAGCGTGATCCGCGCCTTCAGCTACTTCTCGCACCTGGCCAACATCGCCGAGGACCGCCACCACGTGCGTCGCCGCCTGCACCACAGCGCGCAGGAGCACCTGCAGGAAGGCTCGCTGGCGCTGACCTTCGAGCGCCTGCAGCGGGCCGACCTGCGTGCCGCGGACATCGCGCGCGCACTCGCGCAGGCGTACATCTCGCCGGTGCTCACCGCGCACCCGACCGAGGTGCAGCGCAAGAGCATCCTCGACGCCGAGCGCGCCATCGCCGAGCTGGTGGGGCAGCGCGATACGCTGCCGACCGCACGCGAACTGGACGAGAACACGCAGGCGCTGCGCGCCCGCGTCACCCAGCTCTGGCAGACGCGCATCCTGCGCTACACCCGGCTGACGGTGGCCGACGAGATCGACAACGCGCTCAGCTACTACCAGACCACCTTCCTGCGCCAGATCCCGCGCCTGTACCGCGAGATCGAGGCGCTGATGCCCGGCCACGCGGTGCCGCCCTTTTTGCGCATGGGCCACTGGATCGGCGGCGACCGCGACGGCAATCCGAACGTCGGCGCCGACACGCTGCGCATCGCGCTGGCGCGCCAGTGCGAGGTGGCGCTGCGCTTCTACCTCACCGAGGTGCACGAGCTGGGCTCCGAGCTGTCGATCTCCAACCTGCTGGCCGGCGTGACGCCGGCGCTGCAGGCGCTGGCCGAGCGCTCGCCCGACCGCAACCCGCACCGCGAGGACGAGCCCTACCGGCGCGCGCTGATCGGCATCTACGCCCGCCTGGCGGCGACGCTGCACGCGCTGACCGGCACCGAGGCGCTGCGCCACGCGGTGGCGCCGCAGGACCCGTACCCGCACGCCGCCGAGCTGCTGGCCGACCTGCAGGTGATCGAGGACTCGCTGCGCTCGCACCATGCCGACGCGCTGATCGGCCAGCGCCTGGCGCCGCTGCAGCGCGCGGTGCAGGTGTTCGGCTTCCACCTCGCCACGCTCGACCTGCGCCAGAGCTCGGACCAGCACGAGGCGGTGCTGGCCGAGCTGCTGCGGGTCGCGCGCATCGAGGCCGACTACGCGGCGCTGGCCGAGCCGGCGCGGCGCGCTCTGCTGCAGCGCCTGCTCGACGACGCGCGGCCGCTGCGCGTGCACGGCGCGAGCTACAGCGAACCGACGCGGCGCGAACTGGCGGTGTTCGAGACGGCGCGCGAGATGCTGGCGCGCTACGGCGCCGATGCGCTGCGGCACTGCATCGTCTCGCACACCGAGGCGGTGAGCGACCTGCTCGAGCCGATGCTGCTGCTCAAGGAGTGCGCTGTCCTGACCGGCACGCTCGACGACGGCGCCGCCAGCCCGCTGATCGTCGTTCCGTTGTTCGAGACCATCGCCGACCTGCGCAACGCGGCGCAGATCATGCGCGAGTTCTACGCCCTGCCCGGCATCGCCGAGGCCGTCGTGCGCGGCGGCGCGGTGCAGGACATCATGCTCGGCTACAGCGACAGCAACAAGGACGGCGGCTCGTTCACGAGCAACTGGGAGCTCTACCGCGCCGAGCTGGCGCTGGTGCGGCTGTTCGACGAGCTGCGCCGGGCCCACGGCATCCGGCTGCGGCTGTTCCACGGCCGCGGCGGCACCGTCGGACGCGGTGGCGGCCCGAGCTACCAGGCCATCCTGGCGCAGCCGCCGGGCAGCGTCGACGGCCAGATCCGCCTGACCGAACAGGGCGAGGTGATCGGCTCCAAGTACACCCACCCCGAGATCGGCCGGCGCAACCTCGAGACGCTGGTCGCGGCCACGCTCGAGGCCACGTTGCTGCAACCGGCCCATGCCGGCAAAGCCGGTGCGCCGCAGGCCTTCCTCGACGCGGCGGCCGCGATCAGCGCGGCCAGCTATGCGGCCTACCGCCACCTGGTCTACGAGACCCCGGGCTTCGCAGACTACTTCCATGCCGCGACGCCGATCCGCGAGATTGCCGAGCTCAACATCGGCTCGCGCCCGGCCGTGCGGCCCAACGCCGGTCGCAACGCCAATGCGATCGAGCACCTGCGCGCGATCCCGTGGGGCTTCTCGTGGGGCCAGTGCCGCGTCGCATTGCCGGGCTGGTACGGCTTCGGCTCGGCGATCGACGCCTTCCTCGGCGACGCCGCCGCAGCACGCGCCGCCCGGCTCGAGCTGCTGCGCACGATGCACCGCCGGTGGCCGTTCTTTCGCGCACTGCTGTCCAACCTCGACATGGTGCTGGCCAAGAGCGACCTGCGCATCGCCGCGCGCTACGTCGAGCTGGTCGACGACAAGCGCCTGGGCAAACGCATCTTTGCCGCCATCCGTGCCGAGTGGGAACGCACTGCCGCCGCACTGGCGCTGATCACCGGCGAGGACGGCCGGCTGCACGGCAACCCGGCGCTGGCGCGCTCGATCGAACACCGCTTCCCCTACCTCGACCCGCTCAACCACCTGCAGGTCGAGCTGATGCGCCGCTACCGCCGGCGCCACGGCGGCGAGCCGGTCACCGAACGGATGAAGCGCGGCATCCACATCTCGATCAACGGCATCGCGGCGGGGTTGCGCAACACCGGGTGAGGCGCGGCGCGGCCCGGCGGTCAGCGCTGGCGCGCCGCGAGCAGCGAGCGGTAGATGGCGATGGCGCGGCGGACGTGCTGGCGTCGGTCGCCATCTCGATCCCACCCTGGTGGTGGGCGATCATCAGCCGGACGAAGATCTCGTCCGCGGCCAGTCCCGTGGCGCGGCGCAGCGCGTCGAGATCGCTCTCC
>JBBIPS010000309.1:0-4051 GCA_037442725.1 Burkholderiales bacterium
TATTGTTCAGATTCACCTCGTCAATTCCTCAGCCCGTGTCGAGGATCGGTTACTTCAATTTCGACTTGGGGCAACACTCTGGCCTGTTTTCCAGTGTCTCCATCTTCGAGCAGATTGGAACGAACGTCGTAACCCTGTCAAACGTCGGGCATCCCTACCTGCCGAACTTCACTCCTGATTTCAGGTTTGGCGTTTTCGATCCGATACTGTATGACGCGAGGATGCTGAGTCCCGGCGAGTCGCTCACGCTGTCCGCGCTTCTCGGCAGCGGACAATCATTTGCCAATGTCATTGCTGCAATGAACCAGGGAATCGATCCGAATGCGACGATTGCCGGCAACGGCTTGCGCTTGGGTGTACTGGCCTACAACCTGCTGGGCGTACGCCCCGATCCCAGGAAGACCTTGATGGACGATGCCGGCTTTATCACTGCGCATCTGCTGGCAGTGCCCGAGCCGGGAACTTGGGCGATGTCGCTGGTCGGGCTCGTGGGCGTGTCGCTGCTGGTGCGTCGGCGCCGTGCTTGCCGATAGCACAGCGCCCAGGTACTGTCTGGACTCGACCTCGTTGGCGGCGAGCTTTGTACGGCTGCTGAGCTTCAGGAAGCGGCAGTGGTGCATGTGGCCGAAGGTCTCGGGGCCGACACTTGCCCCCCCATCCCCGCCCGAGGGCTTGCGGCCCTTTGACGTGAACCGGCCGCCCGCCGGCATCATCACGACCTCGGCGTTGGTCGGCTCGTAGGGCGCGATTCCCCAGTGGCGGTGACGGCGACCGCACGACCCGGCACAGCGCGTCGGCGAGGCGGTGGGTGGTCGTCATCGGCGGTAGTCCTTCTTCCAGGCCGGCCAGGCAGTGTGTCGCGGTTCACCGGCGCCAAGCCGCCAGACGCTGGCCGGCGAGCATGATCGTTGTGCGGCAGAGCAGCCACGCGGCGCGCCAGCCGAACCGGCACTTGATCGAGCGCCACGCCCGCTGCCGGGCCGCCGCCGCCGCACCGCGCGACAGCGCCAGCGACGCCAGGTGCAGGTGTTCGTCGGCCTGCAGCGCCAGCAGTCGGGGTTTGCCGGGCCCGTCGTCGCCTTCGACAGCGCCGCCTGCCGACGGGATCTGGCGACGCAGCACCTCCAGGTAGGCCAGCGCCATGGCCTCGGCGTCGCGCGAGGCGTTGGCGGCATGGCGACGACGCAGCAGGCACACCGTATCGCACCAGGCGATCGCGTGCGCTCGCGCGATGCGCAGCCAGAGTTCGAGGTCCTCGACCAGGCGCAGGTCCTCGGCGAAGCCGCCCACCGCCGCCAGCACGCTGCGGCGCACCAGTACCGAGCCGGTGGTGATGAAGTTCTCGCCCAGCAGCCGGCGGTAGGCGTCGGGCACGATGTCGCCCGTGGTCCAGGTGTTTGCGCCCAGGCCGTCGGCCTCGAACTGTGTCTTTGGCCAGGGCCCGCCGGCGCCGAACTGGCGGCAGTCGCCAAACACCAGCGCCGCCTGCGGATGCCGCTGCAGCACCGCCAGCTGCGCCGCCAACTTGCCGGGCGGCCAGAGGTCATCGGCGTCAAGGAAGGCGACGAACTCGCCCCGCGTGGCGGCGATGCCGGCGTTGCGCGCCGCGGCGGGACCGCGGTTGGGCTGCTGCAGGCAGGCGACGCCGGCATGGCGCCGCGCCACGCCGGCGGTGGCGTCGGTCGAGCCGTCGTCGACGACGACGACCTCGATCTCGAACGGGCCGCGCTGCGCGGCGACGCTGGACAGGGCCGCCGCCAGGAAGTCCTGCGCGTTGCAGGCCGGAACGACGACGCTGATCAGCGTTGCCATGGCTGGCCGTTCAGTGGTGCAGTCGTCACCGGCATCGGGCAGTCCGAGCCCATGCGCCGCCGATCAGAAGCGCTCGCCGCGCAACATTGCGACGAGCAGGCCCAGCGCCAGGCGCCCGCGCCCCAGCGGCGCGCGCAGCAGCGCCTCGATCGTCCATTGCAGCGCGTGCCGCCGGTCGCCGGCACGCCAGGCGGTCTTGGCGTAGTCGGTCAGCGCGCCGGCGCAGGCCGTGCGCCAGTAGCCGCCGCGGCGCGCGGGCGGCAGCAGCGCGCGGTTCTTGCGGAACGAGGCCAGCATCGCCGCGCGCATGTTGGGCAGCTGGCTGCTGACGCTGCCTGGGGTGCGCATCACGACCGTCAGGGCCTGCGGTATGCATGCGTAGCCGGTGCGCGCCGACAGCCGGATCCACAGGTCGGGATCCTCGAAGCCGCGCAGCGCGGCGTCGAAGCCGCCGACTTCGAGCAGCAGTGTGCGGCGGGCCAGCACGCCGGAGGTCGAGCCGCTGACCGAGGCGGCGTTGGCAAACAGTGCCTCGGTCAGCGCAACGCTTGGCAGGCTGCACGGCCAGTCGCCCACGGCGGCGCCGCTGCTGTCCACCACCCGGGTGGCGGTGGAGCAGAAGCCGATCCCGGGCCTCGCGTCGAGCAGTGCCACCTGCGCTGCCAGCTTGCCTGGTTCCCACCAGTCGTCAGCGTCGAGCATCGCGACGTAGTCGCCGACGACCGCCTGCAGCCCGCGGTTGCGCGCTGCCGCCGGGCCGGCGTTGCGCTGGCGGATCAGCCGCAGTCGATCGCGGTAGGAGGTCAATTGGTCGACCGTGCCGTCGGTGCTGCCATCGTCGACGACCAGCAGCTCCAGGTCCTTGAAGGTCTGTGCCAGCACGCTGTCGACGGCGCGGCGCACGAAGGCCGCGGCGTTGTAGGCCGGCACGATGACGCTGACACGGGGCATGGACGCTGCCGGGCCTCGTCAGTCGGCGTCGTAGCCCAGCGTGGCCTGCATCTCGCGGATCATCGGCAGGATGCGCTGCACTTCGTCGGGGTTTTGCTGCTTCCACTTGTGCTGGCGCGGCCGGCCCTTGACGATGCTGGTCGGCTGCAGGTTGCTGCAGCGCTGGCGCAAGGCCTCGGTGAACGGCACCCCGAGACGCTCGAAGGCGTCGCGGAACATCTCCAGCGGGCGCTCGAAGATGTCCTCGTAGCGCAGCTGAATCCACTGCGGTGGCGGCACCAGGCGCCTGGCCTCCTGCGCCAGGCGGTTGGCGCTCAGCCACTGGAAGGCGCACACCTCGGCCAGGCCGGCGCGGTTCCAGTCGCGCCAGCCGGGCGGGTAGAAGAACGACCAGTCGGTGAAGGTGCCGCCGTCGATGGCCACCGGCACCGGCGGTGAGCCGAGGTACAGGTCCATGCGGAAGTGGCCGTCGAAGCGCCAGCCGTCGATCAGCGAGCTGATGTTGTCGCGCCCGTCGCGGTGGATGTAGACGAAGCGCGCGCGCGGGAACAGCGCCAGCAGGTAGGGCACGCGCATCACGTTGATGCAGGTCTTGTCGAGCACCTGGCCGCGGCCCAGCCGGGCATAGAAGTGGCGCAGCGCGGCGTGGCGGTGGGCGGGTCGGGCGTCGCCGGCTCCGGCGGCCTCGGACTGCCAGCCGTTGTTCAGCGGGCCGAACAGGCCGTCCCAGAACTGTGGCAATTCATAGCCGAACTTGATGAACTCCGGCGCCTCGGCCAGCGTCTCGTAGGTCACCGTGGTGCCCGAGCGCGAGCAGCCGACCAGGAACACCGGGTCAGGCATCTGCGGCCGGGCCAGGTCGTACCAGCGCTCGCGCAGCCGCCAGCGCAGCGCCTCGACGTTCTTGGTGCGGATCTCCGGGTCCAGCAGCTTCTTCAGCTTCTTCACGTCAGGCATGTTGATCCGGATCTCGGCATGCGGCGGCGCCCGCCGCCGCCGTGCGGTGCGCACGACCGGCCTGGCGCTGGCGGCCGGCGAACTCGCCCAGCGCCGCCGCGGTTCGTACCAGGAAGAAACGCCGCCGCGACATGCCGATCGCCGTGCAAGCCTTGATGCCGTACTCGGCGATCTTGCGGTACAGGTACCGTGGCACACCAGCACCGGCGTCGTGCTGCTCCAGCCGTACCGTAGCGGCCGTGCGCTTGTAGGCCTTGCGCATCAGGTAGCCCAGCGTGAGGCGGCTGGCATCCACGTAGTGATACTGCACTGCGGCGGGCACATAGCGCAG
>JBBIPS010000310.1:0-4044 GCA_037442725.1 Burkholderiales bacterium
CTGCTCGATCCAGCCTATCTCGCGTCGCGCGCGAAGCTGGTCGACGCCGCGCGCTCGATGGGGCGCGCGCGGGCGGGCGACCCGGCGCGCCTCGCCGCGCAGTTCGGGCTCGCCCGCGATGCCGCCGTCGAACTTGAGCCGCGCCAGGCGCAGGCTGTCCTCGCGCGACGCCAGGACTTCGGCGGTGATCGCGACCAGCTCGTCATCGGCGCGCAGCGCCAGCTCGGCGCCCGCCACCGCGGCGACCAGACTCGCCTGCACCGCGCGGCGCGCCTCGTCGCTGGCCAGCAATCGCGCGGCGGCGGCCTGGTCGAGACTCTTGATGCGGCCGAACAGGTCGAGCTCGAAGCTGGCCAGCGTGAAGCCGGCGCTGTAGACGTCGCTGGTCGCCGAATTGCGCTGTGCCGCGACCCCGGCGCCGACGTTGGGCAGCCGCTCGGCGTCCTGCACGCCGAGCGCGGCGCGCGCCTGCTCGACGTTGGCCACAGCCACGCGCAGGTCGCGGTTCTCGCGCAGCGCGATCTCGACGAGCACGCGCGTTCGCGCGTCTTCGATGAAGTCGGTCCAGGCCAGCGTGTGCGCTGGCACCCCGGATGCGGCGCCGGGTTGCGCGAAGGCCGCCGCCACCGGCGCGGCGGGGCGTTCGTAGGTCGGGATGAACGTGCAACCTGCCAGCGCGAGCAGCGCGGCGGCGGCAGCGGCGATCGGGCGTCGCAGCAAGTGGGCGCGCAGGCCGATGCAGTCGGGGCGGGTCACGTCAGGCCTCCTCGCGCGGCGCGTGCACGTCCATCTTCTCGGCCTCGTGGCGGTACATGCGCAACTGGCGCGCGCTGGGCTTGAACACCCGGCGCATCACGACGAAGAAGACCGGCACGAAGAACACCGACAACGTCACCGCGCTGACCATGCCGCCGATCACGCCGGTGCCGATCGCACGTTGGCTGGCCGAGCCGGCGCCGGTGGCCAGCGCCAGCGGCAGCACGCCGAGGATGAAGGCCAGCGACGTCATCACGATCGGGCGGAAGCGCAGCCGCGCCGCGTGCAGTGCGGCGTCGACCGCGCTGCGGCCCTGCGCCTGCAGGTCCTTGGCGAACTCGATGATCAGGATCGCGTTCTTCGCCGACAGACCGATGATCGTGATCAGCCCGACCTGGAAGTAGACGTCGTTGGCGTAGCCGCGGCCGAAGGTGGCGAGCACCACGCCCAGTACGCCCAGCGGCGCGACCATCACGACGGCCAGCGGGATCGACCAGCTCTCGTAGAGCGCAGCCAGCGCCAGGAACACCGCCAGGATCGCGAAGCCGTAGAGCAGCAGCGCCTGCGATCCGGCGAGCTTCTCCTCGCGCGAGATGCCGGTCCACTCGATGCCGAATCCCGCCGGCAACTGCGCCGCCAGGCGTTCCATCTCGGCCATCGCCGCGCCGGTGCTCTGGCCCGGCGCGGCGCTGCCGCCGATGCGCATCGCCGGGAAACCGTTGTAGCGCACCGTCTGCATCGCACCGACCACCCAGCGCGTGGTGGCGAACGTCGCCAGCGGCACCGGCTGGCCGCGCGCGTTGCTGACGTTGAGCCGCAGCAGGTCGTCGGGTTGCATGCGCGCCGGCGCATCGGCCTGCACCACGACGCGCTGCAGCCGGCCGCGGCTCGGGAAGTCGTTGACGTAGGTCGAGCCCAGCGCGGTGGCGATCGTCGCATTGATGGCGTCGAAACCGACGCCGAGCGCGGCAGCCTTGTCGCGGTCGATGTCGAGCTGCAGCTGCGGTGCATCCTCGAGGCCGTCCGGCCGCACCTGCGTGACCACCTTGCTCTGCGACGCCATGCCGAGCAACTGGTTGCGCGCAGCCAGCAGCGCGTCGTGGCCGCGCCCGGCACGGTCCTGCAGCCGCAGGTTGAAGCCCGAGGCAAAGCCCAGCTCGGGGATCGGCGGCGGGCTCAGCGGGAAGATGAACGCGTCCCGGATTGCCATCAATGCTCCGAAGGCGCGGCCGGCCAGCGCCTGCGCCGTATGCCCGGCGCCGCTGCGCTCGGCCCAGTCCTTCAGCGTGACGAAGGCCAGCGCCGCGTTCTGCCCCTGGCCCGAGAAGCTGAACCCGAGCACCGAGACCATGCGCGCGACCTCGGGCTGCTTGAGCATGAAGCCCTCGACCTGCTCCATCACCGCCTGCGTTCGCGCCAGCGTGGCGCCGGGTGGCAGCTGGGTGCTGACGATGACGTAGCCCTGGTCCTCGGCCGGCAGGAACGACCCCGGCAGCCGCAGGTAGACCCAGCCGACCGCGCCGATGATGACGCCGTAGATCACCAGCGTGCGCGCGGCGCGCGGCAGCAGGCGCTGCACGCCCTGGCCGTAGCCGTCGGCGGTGCGCCTGAACAGGCGGTTGAAGGCGCCGAACGGGCCACGCCTGGCGAGGTGGTGTCCGGCCGCGACGGGTCGCAGCAGCGTCGCGCACAGCGCCGGCGTCAGCGACAGCGCCATGAACGCCGAGAAGCCGATGGCGGCCACCATCACGGCCGAGAACTGGCGGTAGATGTTGCCGACCGAGCCCGCGAAGAAGGCCAGCGGGACGAACACCGAGATCAGCACCACGGTGATGCCGATGATCGCGCCCTGGATCTGCCCCATCGCCTTCTTCGTCGCCTCGTGCGGCGCCAGCCCCTCCTCGCTCATGATGCGTTCGACGTTCTCGACCACGACGATGGCGTCGTCGACGACGATGCCGATCACCAGCACCATGCCGAACATCGTCAGCACGTTGATCGAGTAACCCAGCGCCAGCAGCACCGCGAAGGTGCCGAGCAGCGCCACCGGAACGACGACGGTCGGGATCACGGTGTAGCGCATGCTCTGCAGGAACAGCAGCATCACCAGGAACACCAGCCCGACCGCCTCGAGCAGCGTCACCGCGACCTGGGTGATCGAGATCCTGACGAAGCGCGAGGTGTCGAACGGGATGGTGTAGGTCATCCGCGCCGGAAAGTAGGCCTGCAGCGCGTCCAGCCTGGCGCGCACTGCTGTGGCGGTGGCCAGCGCGTTGCCGGTCGGCGAGAGCTGCACGCCGATCGCGGTGGACGGCTTGCCGTTCAGCCGTGCCGAGGTGGCGTAGCTCTGCGCGCCGAGTTCGATGCGTGCGACGTCCCGCAGGCGAACCGTCGAACCGTCGGCGTTGGCACGCAGCAGGATGCGGCCGAACTGCTCGACGCTGGTGAGCTGGCCCGCGACGACGACGCTGGCCGAGATGCCCTGCCCGCGCAGGTTGGGCAGCTCGCCGATGGCGCCGGCAGCGACCTGCGCGTTCTGAGCGCGCAGCGCGGCGATCACCTCGGCGCTCGACAGGTTCAGGCCCTGCAGCCGGGCCGGGTCGATCCAGACGCGCATCGCGCGCTCGGTGCCGAACAACTGCGCCTGGCCGACGCCGCGCACCCGCTGCAGCTCGGGCAGCACGTTGCGCGCCGCGTAGTCGCCCAGCGCCACCGGGTCCCAGGCCGGGTCGTCGGACGACAGGATCGCCACCAGCAGGAAGTTGCTGCGCGCCTTCTCGACGCGCACGCCCAGCTGCGTGACCGCCGCCGGCAGCCGCGGGCTGGCGCGCGCCAGCCGGTTCTGCACCTCGACCTGCGCCAGGTCGGCGCTGGTGCCGGTCTCGAAAGTCAGCGTCAGGCTGCCGCCGCCGTTGGCCTGCGCGACCGATTCCATGTAGATCAGCCCGGGGGCGCCGTTCATCTCGTTCTCGATCACCGTCAGCACGCCGTCCTCGAGCGTCTGCGCCGAGGCGCCCGGGTAGGCGGCCGAGACGATGATCGACGGCGGCGCCACCGGCGGGTACTGCGTGACGGGCAACTGCGTGAGTGCGACCCCGCCGATGACGAGCACGAACAGCGCGATGACCCAGGCGAAGATCGGGCGGTCGATGAAGAAGCTGGCCATGGCGCGCCCTTCAGCGGCTGGCGGCCGAGGCGGCAGCCGGGGTCGAGGCTGCGGCCCGGCCGGGGTCGGACGCGGCACCGCCCGGCTGCCACGGCACCGGCGTGACCGGCGCGCCGGGGACG
>JBBIPS010000311.1:0-4042 GCA_037442725.1 Burkholderiales bacterium
CTGCTCGACGTCGCGCGCCGCGCCCTCGAACTGGCTCTTCATCTTCTGCAGCTCTTCCAGCTCGATCGAGCGGTTGACCTCGGCCTTGACGTCGGCGACGTAGCGCTGCGCCTTGCCCAGCAGCGTGCCGACCGTGCGCGCCACGCGCGGCAGCTTCTCGGGGCCGATGACGATCAGCGCCACCGCCCCGATCAGTGCGATCTTGTCGAATCCGAAGTCGAGCATGAAGCTTCAGCGGGCGTCTGGAGGCCGTCCAGCGGGCGCGCGCCGCGGTTGGCGAATCGGGAACGTTCGGCGATCAGGTCAGCGATCAGGTCTTGGTCTTGGCCTGGACGTCGACGGTGTTCGGGTCGCCCGCCTTGTTGGCCTCGACCTGCTGCGTCGGCGGCAGCGGCGCATCGGCCGAGCTGGTGCCGTCCTTGACGCCGTCCTTGAATCCCTTGACGGCGGCACCCAGGTCGGCACCGACGTTCTTGAGCTTCTTGGTGCCGAAGATCAGCACCACCACGACCAAGACGATCAGCCAGTGCCAGATGCTGAATGAACCCATGACGTACTCCTGGAAACGTAGCCGCGATTCTAGGGGAGTGGCCCGAACCGCGCCGGCCCGTCACCCCTTCAACCAGGGGCGCGGCCCACCCATCACGTGCAGGTGCACGTGCGGCACTTCCTGCCGGCCGTCGCGGCCGGTGTTGATGACGTGGCGGTAGCCGTCGGTCACGCCGAGCTCGAGCATCAACCGCGGCGAGATCGCGAGCATCTTGCCGAGCAGGGCCTGGTGCTGCTCGCCGACGTCGACCATGCTGGCGATGTGCAGCTTCGGCACGATCAGGACATGCACCGGCGCCCAGGGGTGGATGTCGTGGAAGACGACGAGGTCGTCGTCCTCGTAGACCTTCTTCGACGGGATCTGGCCGGCGACGATCTTGCAGAACAGGCAGTTCGGATCGGTGTGCATGGTGGGTCCGTGGATGGCTTGGCGGGTGCAGGACTTCAGGTCGGCATCGGCCGGCGCTCGTTCAACGCGAGCCAGCCGCGCACGACGCGGTAGAGAAACCAGATCGAGATCACGCCCCAGGCGATCCAGCCCGGTGCGATCAGCAGCAGCCACAGCGGCGCCGTCAGCGCGTAGGCCAGCGCGGCGAACACGACGCTGCGGATGCGCCAGCGGAAGTGCGACGCCTGCCAGCTGCCCGTCGCGTCGCCGCGCTTGACCAGGTCGAGGACGAAGGCCACCAGCAACAGCAGCACGCTGGCCTGCACGCCGGGCAACACCGCGCCGATGGCCACGACCGCATGCAGCGCGTAGCTGACGTGGCCGATGGTGCGCAGCGCGGCCTCGGCCTGGGCATCGGGTGCGCCCCCGGGCGCTTCCGGCGGCGCGGGCAGCACCGGCGCATCGGCAGGCAATGTCATGACCCCTCCTGCTCGCGCTGCCGCACCTTGCGCAGCGCGAATTCCTCGATCCCGGACACGCCCTCGCGCCGCGCCAGTTCAGCCAGCACGTCGGCCGGCTTCAGGCCGAACGCGGCCAGCGCGATCATCGAGTGGAACCACAGGTCGGCCACCTCGTAGACGATCTTGACCGGCACGCCGTCCTTGGCCGCCATCACGACTTCGGTGGCCTCCTCGCCGACCTTCTTCAGGATCGCGTCGGTGCCCTTGGCGAACAGCCGCGCGACGTAGCTCGTCGCCGGGTCGCCACCCTGCCCGGGCTGGCGCGACTCGATCACCGCGGCCAGTCGGGCCAGCAGATCCGGCGCCGGCACGTCCTGCCCCGAGTCCTCGCCGAGCGGCTCGCCGCGCACCGCCACGGCGGTCGGCGCGCCGCCTTGCCGGCTGGGGTAGATCTTCTCCGGCGCCTCGAGCACCGGATCGACTTCCTGCCACCGCCCGCCTTCGAGCCTGCGGAAGAAGCACGAGTGGCGCCCGGTGTGGCAGGCGATGCCCGGCAGACCCGCGGCGCGGCCGAGCTGGCTGACCTCGAGCAGCACGACGTCGGCGTCGCAGTCCAGGCGGATCTCGTGCACCTGCTGGAAGTGGCCCGACGCCTCGCCCTTGTGCCACAGCCGCGCGCGCGAGCGGCTCCAGTACACCGCCTGGCCGCGCTCGGCGGTGAGCGCGAGTGCCTCGCGGTTCATGAAGGCCAACATCAGCACGTCGCCGCTGCGCACTTCGTGCGCGATCACCGGCACCAGGCCGTCGCGGTCCCACTTCACGCTGTCGAGCCAATCCATGGCGCCAGTGTAGTCAACCGGGCGGCGCGACGCGGGCCCGGCCGGTCGCGGCTACGGCGCGGGGCCGCGCGTGCGCCTGGCATCGTCGCGGTCGGCGTTGCCGACGTTCACCGCATGCAGCAGCGGGCCGATGATGTCCAGCGGCAGCGGGAAGACGATGGTCGAATTCTTGTCGGCGGCGATCACGGTCAGCGTCTCGAGGTAGCGCAGTTGCAGCGCCTGCGGCTGGCGCGCCAGCACTTCGGCCGCCTCGGCCAGCTTGTGCGAGGCCTGCAGTTCGCCCTCGGCATGGATCACCTTGGCGCGCCGCTCGCGCTCGGCCTCGGCCTGGCGCGCGATGGCGCGGATCATCGTGTCGTTCAGGTCGACGTGCTTGATCTCGACGTTCGTGACCTTGATGCCCCAACCGTCGGTCTGCGCGTCGAGGATCTTCTGCACGTCCAGGTTCAACCGGTCGCGCTCGGCGAGCAGGTCGTCCAGCTCATGCTTGCCGAGCACCGCGCGCAGCGTCGTCTGCGCGAGCTGGCTGGTGGCGTCGAGGTAGGTCTCGACCTGGATGATGGCCTTGGCCGGGTCGACGACACGGAAGTACAGCACCGCGTTGACCTTGACCGAGACGTTGTCGCGCGTCACGACGTCCTGGCTCGGGATGTCCATCACCACGACACGCAGCCCCACCCTCACCATCTGCTGCACGCCGGGGATGAGCATCACGAGGCCGGGGCCCTTGACCTTCCAGAACCGCCCGAGCTGGAACACCACGCCGCGCTCGTACTCGCGCAGGATGCGCAGCGACGACGCGGCCAGCAGCAGCACGATGACGAGCAGCGCGACGAGTCCGATACCGTTGGCCATGACTAAGCTCCTTGCGCAGCGTCGGGCGGCGCCGCAGTGATCTCGAGTGTGAGACCGTGCACGCCGACCACGCGCACCCGGGCGCCGCGCGGCAGGTCGCGCGCGCCGTGCACGCGCCAGCGCTCGCCCTGCACCGTGGCCCAACCCTGGCCATCGGCGAACTCGAGCAATTCGCCGCTCGAGCCGAGCAACGTCGAGACCCCGCTCGCCAGCGGGCGGCGACGCGCCCTGACCGCCATGCCGACGACCCCCAGCACGAACAGCGCCGACGTGGCGGTGACTGCGACGACCAGCACCAGCGGCACACCCGAGCCGGGCGCGTCGCCGTCGAACAGCAGCAGCGCGCCGGCGGCCAGCGCGACGACGCCGCCGATGCCCAGCGCACCGAAGCTCGGCACGAAGACCTCGGCGACGAGAAAGGCGATGCCGAGCAGGATCAGTGCCAGCCCGGCGTAGTTGACCGGCAGCATCTGCAACGCGAACAGCGCCAGCAGCAGGCAGATGCCACCGACGACGCCGGGCAGCACGAAGCCCGGATTGGAAAACTCGAACAGCAGGCCATAGATGCCGGCCAGCATCAGGACGAGCGCCAGGCTCGGGTCGGCGAGCACCGAAAGCACCTGGCTGCGCCAATCCGCCTCGAAGACCCGCACCGGCGCGCCTGCGGTGGCCAGGCGCACGCTGCCGGTAGCCAGCGCCAGCTCGCGGCCATCCAGCTGGCGCAGCAGCTCGGGCACGTCGCCGGCGATGAGGTCGATCACCTTGCCACCGAGCGCCTCGCGCGCCGACAGGCTGACCGACTCGCGCACCGCCTGCTCGGCCCACTCGGCATTGCGACCGCGCAGTTGCGCCAGGCTGCGGATGTACGCCGAGGCATCGGCGACGCGCTTGGCCGCCATCGCGTCGCCATGCGGCTCGGGCGACGCCGCGCTGGCGGCCGATGCGGCCGC
>JBBIPS010000312.1:0-4040 GCA_037442725.1 Burkholderiales bacterium
TAGCGGCGTGGAGGTTCGAGTCCTCTCCTGGGCACCAGGAAGATTGCCGAGGCCAGCACTTTCGTGCTGGCCTTTTTCATGCCCGCAACGGGCATGCTGGCCGCCCCGCCGCGGCGTCGCCCGGCGTCCCGGATGATGCGGCTTAGGCACCGTGCCAGCCCGGTCAGACCGCGAACTTCCTGGCCAGGCCGTCGGGACGCAGGTTGTCGTATTCCTCGAACGGCTGATGAATCCACGGGCTGGTCGCCAGGCGTTCGACGTAGTACTCGGGGGTGTAGGTCGAAACGCCCTTCACCCAGATCACCCCGGTGCGCAGTTCGCGGATCGACGGCACGCCGCGCAGGCGCTCGACCACCGCGCCCAGCGTCAGTCCGGTGTCAGACAGATCGTCGACCAGCAGCACCCGCCCCGCCAGCTCGCCGCGCGGCATGGTGATGTACTTGGCCATGTCGAGCCGCCCCTGCAGCGTACCGGCCTTGTCGCGGTAGGAACTGGTGGACATGATCGCCAGCGGCTTGTCGAACACCCTGGACAGCACGTCGCCCGGACGCATGCCGCCGCGCGCCAGGCACAGGATCTGGTCGAACTCCCAGTCCGAATGCGCGACCTTGAGCGCCAGCCGCTCGATCAGCATGTGGTACTCGTCCCAGGACACGTACAGGTGCTTGCCGTCGTCGGTGAGCATGGTCTGGTTCTCCTCTCGGGTGCGGCGCGGGCGGCATGACCGCGCAGGCGTGGCGCAGGGGCGTGTCAGGGCTGGTACGGGTGGCGCAGCACGATGGTGTGCACGCGGTCCGGACCAGTCGAGACCATCGCGATCGGCACGCCGATCAGCGTGCTCACGCGCTCGAGGTAGGCGCGCGCGTTGGCCGGCAACTGCTCCCAGCGCGTCAGTCCGAAACTCGACTCGCGCCAGCCCGGGAAGGTCTCGTAGATCGGCTCGCAGGCAGCGATGTCGTCGGCGTCCAGCGGCAGGATGTCGATCGCACGGCCGGCCAACCGGTAGCCGACGCAGACCTTGATCTCGTCCAGGCCGTCGAGCACATCGAGCTTGGTGATGCACACGCCCGAGATGCCGTTGATGATGATCGCGCGCCGCAACGCGGCGGCGTCGAGCCAGCCGCAGCGTCGCGGCCGACCGGTGACCGTGCCGCGCTCCTGGCCGACGGTCGACAGGTGGTGCCCGACCGTGCCGGGCACGTCGATCGGCAGTTCGGTCGGGAACGGCCCGCCGCCCACGCGCGTGGTGTACGCCTTGGTGATGCCCAGGATGTAGTGCAGCAGGTCGGGGCCGACGCCGGTGCCGGCGGCGGCATTGCCGGCCACGCAGTTGCTCGAGGTGACGAAAGGATAGGTGCCGTGATCGATGTCGAGCAGCGTGCCTTGCGCGCCTTCGAACAGGATGTTGGCACCGGACCGGCTGGCCTGGTAGACACGCCAGCCGACGTCGGCGAGCATGGGGTTCAGCTGCCCGGCGACCCGCATCGACTGCTCGAAGATCGGCTCGAACTCGAGCGCCTTGCTGCGCAGGTAGCCACCGAGCGCAAAGTTGTGCAGGGCGAGCAGTTCGCGCAGCTTCGCGGCGAAGCGATCGGGGTGCTTCAAGTCCTGCACGCGCAGCGCCCGACGCGCGACCTTGTCCTCGTAGGCCGGGCCGATGCCCTTGCCGGTGGTGCCGATCTTGCCGCCGCCGCTGGTCTCGCGCAGCGCCTCGCGCGCCTTGTCGAGCTCGACGTGCAGCGGCAGGATGAGCGGGCACGACTCGCTGATGAACAGGCGCGCTCGCACCTCGATGCCGAGCGCTTCGAGGCGTTCGATCTCGCCCAGCAGGTGCACCGGGTCGACGACCACGCCGTTGCCGATGTAGCACGGCACGCCCTCGCGCATGATGCCTGAGGGCACCAGCTGCAGCGCCGTCTTGACACCCTTGATGACGAGCGTGTGACCGGCGTTGTGGCCGCCCTGGAAGCGGACCACACCCTGGGCATGATCGGTCAGCCAGTCGACGACCTTGCCCTTGCCTTCGTCGCCCCACTGCGTACCGACGACGACGACGTTGCGCCCCGGCGCGCCCGCGGCGCTGACGCGGGAAGGATGGCTGCCTTGTTGCATGGCTTCGGTTTCCGGTTGGCGGGCAACGATGCGGCGCCGATTACAGTGCGCGTGCGACCCAGCCGCCCTGGACGGCGACCAGTTCACGATCGAACTCGAATTCCTCGCCCTCGTGATCGTGGCCGGGCAGCATGCAGACGACCGTTTCGCCCTGCTCGCGCAGCCCGCGCACGGTCGCGCGCAAGCGGCTGTCGTCGCGCCACGGGGCGCGGATCGCCAGGCGCTTGCGGCCCGGCGCCGCGCAGGCGACGAGCGCCTTCAGGTCGGTGCTGAAACCCACCGCCGGGCGGTTGCGGCCAAACACCGCGCCGACCTCGTCGTAGCGCCCGCCGCGCAGCACCGCGTCGGGCGCGCCGGCGGCGTAGACCGCGAAGCGGGCGCCGCTGTAGTAAGCGTAGCCCCCCATGTCGGCGAGGTCGAAGCCGACGCGAACGCCGGGCTGCGATCGGGCCACTTCGCGCGCGAGGCGGGACAGGTCGTCGAGCGCGGTGGCGATGGCCGCACGCCGCGGCAGCCTGCGCCGCGCCTGCTCGAGCACGCCGCTATCGCCATACAGCTCGGGCAGCGCCACCAGCGCAGCGCGCACCTCGTCGGGGAGGTCTGTGGCCAGCGCGCGCAGTGCCGGCACGTCCTTGGCCGCCAGGGCGGCCACCACGTCCGACAGCTGCGCCGCCGGCAGTGCCAGCCCGTCCAGCACGCCGCGCACGATGCGGGCGTCGGCCAGGTCGAGCACCAACCCCTGCAGGCCGGCGCCGCGCAGGCCGTCCAGCGCCAGTTCGACCACCTCGAGGTCGGCCTCCAGACCGGCGTGGCCGTAGACCTCGGCGCCGAACTGCAGCGGCTCGCGCGTGGCCAGCGGACCCTGCGGCCGCGTGTGCAGCACCGGCCCGCAGTAGCACAGCCGCGTCACCCCCTTGCGGTTCAACAGGTGGGCATCGATGCGCGCCACCTGCGGCGTGCTGTCGGCGCGCACACCGAGCGAGCGCCCGCTCAGCTGGTCCACGAGCTTGAAGGTGCGCAGTTCAAGCGCGCGACCGGTACCGGTGAGCAGCGAGTCCAGGTGCTCGAGCAGCGGCGGCATGACCAACTCGAAACCATAGCCGCGCGCCATCTCGAGCAGGGCGTGCCGCAATTCCTCGATGCGCCGCGCCTCGGCGGGCAGGACATCGGCAATGTGCTCGGGCAACAGCCAAGCAGACGACATGACGGACACCGGCGAACTAAAGCAACATTGTACCGGGCCGGCTAGCGTCGCCAGCGGGTCGACCTGCCCGCGGCCGCAGTTGGATCAGACCGCGCACGCGCTCAGTGCCACAGCGCCAGCAGCACGAGACCGAGCAGCATGCTCGACAGACCCAGAAAGCGGATCTGGCCGTCGGACATGCGCGTGGCACGCTCGAACAACTGGCGCCAACGCGTCGGATTCAGGAACGGCAGCGCGCCCTCGATGATCAACATCAGCGCCAGGGCGCCGAGCAGTAGTTCACCCATGCCGCCTCTCAGCGGCGCGCCGGGGCGTGCGCCGATGCGGCAGGCGCGGTCAGGGTGCCACTGCCGCTGCCGCGCATCGCAGCGAAGAAGTCGCTCGAGGGATCGACCACCATCACGTCGGCGCGGTTGCGCCAGCTCGCCCGATACGCCTCGAGGCTGCGATAGAACCTGGCGAACTGCGGGTCGCGGCCGAACGATTCGGCATACAGCGCCGAGGCCCTGGCATCGCCCTCGCCCTTGACCTTCTGCGCGTCGCGGTAGGCCTCGGCAATGATCACCTCGCGCTGCCGGTCGGCGTCGGCGCGGATCTTCTCGCCCTCGGCCGCGCCTTGCGAGCGCAGTTCGTTGGCGACCTGCTTGCGCTCGGACTCCATGCGCCGGTACACCGAATCGGTGATGTCGGCGACGAAGTCGACGCGCTTGACGCGCACGTCGAC
>JBBIPS010000313.1:0-4006 GCA_037442725.1 Burkholderiales bacterium
GTCGCTACGCGACTGCATGCAGCGATGGCAAGGCATCGCGGCGCTATTGCGCGAAGCGCCGCGCCTTCGTCCGTATCAGTGCGAGGCCGATTTCTCATGAACGTTAAGTTAGCGCTTATGCCCCTCGGGGGCGGACGACGACCGTGGCCGGCCTGCGGGCGCTTTCAGGCCGGCATCCCGCCTGCGTCGCCGCCGCGTGCGGCGCGCGCTGCCGCCTTCAGCGTCTTCGCCGCGTTCGTGTAGCCGCCGCCACCGCCGTCGACGAAGTGGACGTGCACGTTGTCGGTGGTCGACGTCACGAGGCAGGTCATCAGCGCGGTGTCCGAGACGTCGATGCCATAACGCAGGCGCTGAGCGGACACTTCCTGGTCGAGGTAGGCCCTGATCGGCTCGATCCGATCGATGGCGCAATCGATGACGAAGCAGACGGTCTGGTCGTGCCTGCAGAAGTCGGTGTTGGTGGCGATCTCCTGCTTGTAGCGCGCCGGGTCGAACCGGCCCACCGGGCGGCCGCGCGCGAAGATCAGGCGTGCCAACAGGGTTGCGCCCAGCACATGCAGCACCGACCACGCGAGCCAGCCGCCGCGGCGGCGCGCACGCGCTTCGAGCATCAGGCCGCGCGGTGGCCAGCTCGTGTGCAGCGTGTCCGGGCGCACCGGCCGCGGGTCGCCGCCGAGGCCGGCGAGTTGCAGGATGGCGGCGTAGGTCGGGCCCGGTTCGAGCGCGCCCTGCAGGATCAGCGCGACCATCTTGCCGTGCCTCGATCGCAGCGGGTCCCAGCGGCATGACAGTCCCGTGAGGTCGACCGGCACGCCATCGTCGAGCGCCTGCGGGATCGCTGCGTGCAGTGCCAGCGCGGCGTCGCCGTGGCCCTTGACCGCGGCCTCCAGGCTGGCCACGCCGCCACCGAGGAAGACCCCGAAGCTGTTGCCGGCGGAGGGCTCGTAGCGGCCGACGCGAACGTCGCTGCCGTACCGGCGCAGTTCGGCCACGCGGGCCAGGCCGACGCGCAGTTCGAGATCGAACTCGCGCCCGGCCAGGCCGCGCACGCGCGCCAGCTCGATGCGCGCCTGGTCGACGTGACGCGGCGGCACCATGACGACGACGCCGTCGCCGCCGAACAGGAACGGGATCGATTCCGGCGCGCACAGGTTGCGCAGCGCGGCGATCGCCATCGCGGCGACGAAGTTGACGCTCTTGTGCCGGCCACTGGCGATGGCGAGCGTCGAGTCGACGACATCGGTGACGATCAGCGCCCAGTCGTCGGGCGCGGCTCGGTAACGCGCGCGGTCGAAGGTGTCTTGCGCGCTCGCCAGCGGCGGCAGGCTGTCGAAGAAGCCCGACGGCGCGGGCGCGGCAGGGTGCGTGGGCTGGTCCATGCGAAGTGCTCGCCAATGCGGGGACGAATCGCTGGAAGCAGGTCGAGGCGGGGGTGAAGGCGGCCGGCGTCGGCGCAGGGCCGGGACGAATCCGATCGGACGATGTTATGTCGGGTCGAGCCGCCGCGCGACGATCGACACGGCCGTCCGCCGCCCCGACGCGCCCCGCCGGACGGCCCCTGGGCCGCCGAGGGCCGCGGCGTCAGTCTCAGCCTCTCAACCCTCGAGCACGCGCAGGATCTCGCCGCCGTAGGCCTCGAGCTTCTTCGCGCCGATACCGCTGATGCCGGCCAGCGCGCCGAGCGAGGTCGGCGCCGCGCGTGCCATCTCGGCCAGCGTCGCGTCGTGGAACACCACGTAGGCCGGCAGGTTGTGTTCGCGGGCCACCGCCGCGCGCCACGCCTTGAGCGCGGCAAAGCGTGCCAGCCCGGCGTCGTCGAGCGGCAGCGGCGGCGGCTTGTCGCGCGCGGCAGCGCTGCCCGTGCCGCGAGCGCCGCGCTGCGTCTTGCCACGTCGCGGTGCCTCGGACGGCACGCGCAGCCACACCGGCACCTCGCCGCGCAGCACGGCGCGTGCCGAGGGCATCAGTTCGAGCGTGTTGTAGTCGCCCTCGGTGCGCAGGTGGCCGAGCGCGATCAACTGGCGCAGCACGCCGCGCCACTGCGCCTCGGATGTCTCGGCGCCGATGCCGAAGGTCGACAGCGTCTCGTGCCCGTGCTGGATCGCCTTCTCGGTGCGCTTGCCGCGCAGCACGTCGATCAGATGACCGGCGCCGAAGCCGATGCCGCCGTGCTGACGGAAGCGGTAGACGCACGACAGCGCCTGCCGCGCCGCATCGGTGGCGTCCCACACCGCCGGCGGGTGCAGGCAGTTGTCGCAGTTGCCGCAAGCCCGACTGGCTTCGCCGAAATAGCCCAGCAGCCGCACGCGCCGGCAGTCGTGCGCCTCGGCCAGCGCCAGCAGCGCATCGAGCTTGGCGCGCTGCAGGCGCTTGAAGTCCTCGCTCGCGCTGCCGTCGTCGATCATGCGGCGCTGGTTCACGACGTCGACCAGGCCATAGGCCATCCAGGCGTCGGCCGGTGCGCCGTCGCGTCCCGCGCGCCCCGTCTCCTGGTAGTAGCCCTCGATGTTCTTGGGCAGGTCGAGGTGGGCGACGAAGCGAACGTCGGGCTTGTCGATGCCCATGCCGAAGGCGATGGTGGCCACCATCACGACGCCGTCCTCGCGCAGGAAGCGGTCCTGGTGGCGCTCGCGCACGGCCGCGTCGAGCCCGGCGTGGTACGGCAGCGCGGTGAAGCCTTCGTCGCTGAGCCAGGCCGCAGTTTCCTCGACCTTCCTGCGGCTCTGACAGTAGACGATGCCGGCGTCGCCGTCGTGCTCGTCGCGCAGGAAGCGCAGCAACTGGGCGCGCGCGTTGTCCTTCTCGACGATCGTGTAGCGGATGTTCGGCCGGTCGAAGCTGGCGACGAAGAGCTGCGCCGACTGCAGCGCGAGCCGCTCGATGATGTCGGCGCGCGTGTGGTCGTCGGCGGTGGCGGTGAGTGCGATGCGCGGCACGTCGGGGTAGCGCTCATGCAGCTCTGACAGGCCCAGATACTCCTCGCGGAAGTCATGGCCCCACTGGCTGACGCAATGCGCCTCGTCGATCGCGATCAGGCCGAGCAGCGCGCGCTCGTGCAGCGAATCGAGCATGGCCAGGAAGCGGGCGGTCAGGATGCGCTCGGGCGCCGCGTACAACAGCTCGAGCCGGCCTGCGAGCAGCTCGCGCTCGATGCGGCGCGACGCTTCGCCCTCGAGCGTCGAGTTCAGGAAGGCAGCGCGCACGCCGGCCTCTTCGAGCGCACCCACCTGGTCGTGCATCAGCGCGATCAGCGGGCTGACCACCAGCGTCACGCCGCGGCCGGCGCGGTGACGCGCGATCGCCGGCACCTGGTAGCACAGGCTCTTGCCGCCACCGGTGGGCATCAGCACCAGCGCGTCGCCGCCGGCACAGACGCGCTCGATGATCGGCTCCTGCTGGCCGCGAAAGGCGCGGTAGCCGAATACGTCGCGCAGGATCGCGAGCGGTGAGTCCGCGGCGTCGCCCACAACGACGTCCGGGTCGGCCTGGGCCATGGCGCTGTTCACAGGGACGCTCGGGTCGGCATGGCGCAATTGTCGCCGCGTGTGTCGGCACGCACCGACGATGCGCTCATTCGCGTCGCTCGACGCGGCGGCGCCGGGTGGGTTGTGGGCGCGGCATGGCGCCGCTGGCGGAGCGCTCCCCCGAACGGCGGCCACCATCGGCAGGGATGCGTCCGCCGCGACCCGCCGGGCATAATGATTTTCCGTCACACACCGCGCAGGAGCCGCCATGGCATCGGTCAACAAAGTCATCCTCATCGGCAACCTGGGGCGGGACCCCGAGGTGCGCTACAACCCGAGCGGCGTGGCCTGGTGCACCGTCAGCATCGCGACCACGCGTACCTGGAAGAACCGCGAAACCGGCGAGCGCCAGGAAGAGACTGAATGGCACCGCGTCGTCTTCAACGACCGCCTGGCCGAGATCGCCGGTGAGTACCTCAAGAAGGGCCGACCGGTCTACGTCGAGGGGCGTCTGAAGACCCGCAAGTGGACCGACAAGGACG
>JBBIPS010000314.1:0-4002 GCA_037442725.1 Burkholderiales bacterium
ATCACGTCGCGTCCGTCGCCCGGCACCGGCGTGGCCCGGGCCCCGGCGCGCTGCACTGCCGCGCTGCCAGCCGCGGGCTCGCTGCGCTCGCGATCCGGCGCGGCCCGGGCCCCCACGACGGTCATGCCGACCAGCAGCGCCAGCGCCAAGCCGCGCCGAGCTGACCGCTTCGCTCGCAGCACGGTCGATCCGCGCGCGCGCGGCCGCGGCGCGTCCCGAGCTGTCGCTGTCAGGTGATGCACGTGTCGACGTTGCGCCGGTCGAGCGCCAGGTAGGCCGCCGAGCGCATCTCGTGCAGCCGCGACACGGTGCGCGGGAACTCGTGCGCCAGCGGGCCGTCGGTGTAGAGCTGCTCGGCCGCCACCGCGGCCGACACGACCAGCTTGACGTGCCGGTCGTACAGCACGTCGACGAGCAGCGTGAAGCGCCGCGCCTCGCTGGCCAGCCGCGGCGTCATCTGCGGCACGCCCGACAACAGCACGGTGTGGAACTGCTGCGCGATCTCGAGGTAGTCGTTCTGCGAACGCGGGCCGCCGCACAGCGTGCGGAAGTCGAACCAGACAACGCCACCGGCGCGGCGCAGCGCACGCAACTGGCGGTGCTCGATGTGCAGCGTCGCGTCCTCGTCGCGGGCCTCGGCCAGATCGTCGAAGGTGCGCGCCAGCGCGGCGTCGGCGGCCGCGCCGAGCGGCACAAGGTAGAGCTGCAGGTGCTCGAGCGTGCGCTGTCGGTAGTCGATGCCGGCGTCGACGTCGACGACCTCGAGCCGCTGCTCGAGCAGTTCGATCGCCGGCACGATGCGGTCGCGGTGCAGGCCGTTCGGGTACAGCGCCCGGGGGTGGAAGTTGGAGGTCGTCACGATCGCCACGCGGTTCGCGAACAAGGCATCGAGCAGCCGGTGCAGGATCATCGCATCGGTGACGTCGGCGACATGGAACTCGTCGAAACAGATCAGACGGAAGCGCCGCGCGATGCGCCGCCCCAGCTCGTCGAGCGGGTCCGGCCGGCCCTTCAACGCCTGCAGCTCGCGGTGTACCTCGCGCATGAACTCGTGGAAATGCAGCCGCGTCTTGCGCCTGAGCGGCACGGCCTGGAAGAAGCAGTCCATCAGGAAGCTCTTGCCGCGACCGACGCCACCGTGCATGTAGACGCCGCGTGGAATCGGCGGCCGCACCAGCCAGTCGCCGAGCCGCCGCAACACGGGCTCGGCGGTTGGCATGGTCTCGTGCGGCCGCAGCGCGGCCGCCGGGGTCGACAGCAGCATCTGCGTCAGCGCATTGCCGCGCCGCGCCTTGTACCGTGCCCATTCGTCCTGGCTGCGCTGCAGTGCCGCCAGCGCGCGCAACTGCGCCGGGTCGCTGCGATAGCCGCGCTCGGCCAGCGTGCGGTGATACAGGGCGGTGACGGAGGACATTGCCCGAGTGCCAGCGCGGCTTCAGACCGCACCCGGCAGCGCCACGAGCCGGACCATCTGCATCGATCGTCGCCGTTGTCGCGCAGCCGCGGGGCGCCGATCAGAAGTTCAGCGTGCGCCTGTCCACCGCCAGTGCGGCTTCCCTGGTCGCCTCGCCCAGACTGGGATGCGCATGGCAGATGCGCGCGATGTCCTCGGCCGAGGCCTTGAACTCCATCGCCACCACGGCCTCGGCGATCAGCTCGCTGGCCAGCGGGCCGACGATGTGCACGCCGAGGATTTCGTCGGTCGCGGCATCGGCGAGGAACTTGACGAAACCGGTGGTGTCGCCGAGCGCGCGCGCGCGCCCATTGGCCAGGAACGGGAAGCTGCCGGCCTTGTAGGCGCGCCCGGCAGCCTTGAGCTGCTGCTCGGTCTGCCCGACCCACGCGATCTCGGGGTCGGTGTAGATGACCCACGGCACGGTGTTGAAGTCGACATGGCCGTGCTGGCCGGCGATGCGCTCGGCCACCGCGACGCCCTCCTCCTCGGCCTTGTGCGCGAGCATCGGGCCGCGCACCACGTCGCCCACCGCCCACACGTTCGGCAGGTTCGTCTTGCAGTCGCCATCGACGACGATCGCGCCGCGCGCGTCGAGCTGCAGCCCGACCGCCTGCGCGTCGAGGCCGGTGGTGTTGGGCGCACGGCCGATCGAGACGATCAGCTTGTCGACCTCGAGCGTGCACGCCTGGCCCCTGGCGTCGGCATACGCCACCGTGACGCCCTTCTTGGAGGCCTTGATGTCGCCGACCTTGACGCCGAGCTCGATCTTCAGCCCCTGCCGGGTGAAGGCCTTGTGCGCCTCCCTGGCGACCTGCTCGTCGACTGCGCCGAGGAACACCGGCAGCGCCTCGAGCACGGTCACCTCGGCGCCGAGCCGGCGCCAGACCGAGCCCATCTCGAGGCCGATCACGCCCGAGCCGATCAGGCCGAGTCGCCCGGGCACCGCCGTCATGTTCAGCGCGCCGTCGTTGCTGAGGATCTGCACTTCGTCGAACGCCACGCCCGGCAATGCGCGGGCGCTCGATCCGGTGGCGACGATGACGTGCCGGCCGCAAAGCGTTTCGTCGGTTGCGCCGGTGACCTTGATCTCGTAGCGCCCGTCCGCTGACTTGACGAACGAGCCGCGGCCGTGGAAGAACGCCACCTTGTTCTTCTTGAACAGATACAGGATGCCGTCGTTGTTCTGCTTCACCACCGCGTTCTTGCGGCCGATCATCGTCGGCACGTCGATCTTCAGATCGGTCAGCGTGATGCCGTGCTCGCCGAAGTGGCGCGCGGCCTGCTCGAAGTTCTCGCTCGACTGCAGCAGCGCCTTGGACGGGATGCAGCCGACGTTGGTGCAGGTGCCACCCGGCGCAGGGCCACCCGCCGCGTTCTTCCACTCGTCGATGCAGGCGACGTTGAAGCCAAGTTGCGCGGCGCGGATGGCGCCGATGTAGCCACCGGGGCCGGCGCCGATGACGATGACGTCGAATGACTTTGTCATGTTGGATTCAGGGGGTGAAGTGGGCCGGGACGAAGCGTCTTGGCTACTCGGCCGGAACGAAGATCCACAGCAGCAGGTACAGGACCAGTCCGGTGCCGCCGAACAGCAGCAGCAGCGCGAAGATAAGGCGCCAGACCCAGCTCTCGACACCGGTCGACCGCGCCAGCCCGCCGCAGACGCCGCCGATCCAGCGATCGCCGGCCGAGCGGCGCAGGTTGTTGATCGCGGCGACCGCCGGCGGCGCGGCCGGCGGCGCCGCGTCGAGCAGCCGCTGCTTGGCGCGCGCGAATTCGGGCTCGGTCAGCACGCCGCGCACGCGCAGGTCTTCGAGCTTGTCGAGTTCGTCAGCGAGCGACATGTCGACTCCATGAAGACGGGCCGTCCGGCCATGAGGCTGCAGGTCTGAGCCATCGTCGCGACCGGCCCGAGCTGGCGTCGGACCGCGCAGCCGCAGACCCGTACGGCGAACGACGCCGGCGCAGGATCGGTTCGCGCAGCGGATTCATGCGCGCCTTCAGATGTCGAACAGCAGGCGCGCCGGATCTTCCAGCGCTTCCTTCATCGTGACCAGCCCGAGCACCGCCTCGCGGCCGTCGATGATGCGGTGGTCGTAGCTCAGCGCCAGGTAGTTGATCGGCCGCACGACGACCTGGCCGTTCTCGACCACGGGCCGCTCCTTGGTGGCATGCACGCCGAGGATCGCCGATTGCGGCGGGTTGATGATCGGCGTCGACAGCATCGAGCCGAAGACACCGCCGTTGCTGATCGAAAACGTGCCGCCCGTGAGCTCGTCGATGCCGAGCTTGCCGTCGCGCGCCTTCTGGCCGAATTCGGCGATCTTCTTCTCGACGTCGGCAAAGCCGAGCTGGTCGGCGTTGCGCAGCACCGGCACGACCAGGCCGCGCGGTGAGCCCACGGCGATGCCGATGTCGAAGTAGCCGTGATAGACGATGTCGTTGCCGTCGATCGAGGCGTTGATGACCGGGTACTTCTTCAGCGCCGCCACCGCCGCCTTGACGAAGAAGCTCATGAAGCCGAGCTTGACACCATGCTCCTTCTC
>JBBIPS010000315.1:0-3995 GCA_037442725.1 Burkholderiales bacterium
ATGCACACGCCGGTGATCATGCTGGCCTCGTCGCTGCACAGGAAGCACGCGGCGTTGCCCAGGTCCTCGGGCTGCGAGAAGCGGCCGAGCGGGATTGTCGCGAGGAACCTGGCGCGCATCTCGGGTGTGTCCTGGCCCATGAAGCTCTTGAGCAGTGGCGTCTCGCCCGCCACCGGGTTGAGCGCGCAGACGCGGATGCCCGCCGGTGCCAGCTCGACCGCGTTGGCGCGCGTGGCGGTGATCACCCAGCCCTTGCTCGCGTTGTACCAGGCCAGGCGCGGGCGCGGGCTGACGCCGGCGGTCGACGCCATGTTCAGCACCACGCCGCGGATGCCGTGCGCGCCCGGCGCGTTGGCCTTCAGCCGCGGCACGGCCTCGCGCATGGCCAGGTAGATCGCCTTCATGTTGACCGCGGCGATGCGGTCGAAGTCGGTCTCGGACACCTCCTCGAGCGGCTGCGGCAGGTGCGTCACGCCGGCGTTGTTGACGAGGATGTCGATGCGCCCGAAGTACAGCTCGGCGGTCTCCATCATCAGCCGCACGTCGGCCGCCTGGCTGACGTCGACCTTGAGCGCGCGCGCCGCGGCACCGACCGCCGCCGCCACGCGCAAGCCGTTGTCCAGGTCGCGGTCGGCCACCAGCACGCGCGCGCCCTCGGCGACGAACTTGCGCACGATGCCCTCGCCGAAGCCCGAGGCGCCGCCGGTGACGATCGCCACCTTGTCCTTCAGTCTGCCGTTCATCGCTTCGTCCGCTCCTTTTGGGTGTCAGTTGGTCGTGCTTCAGTCGTGCTTGATCGCGATCGTCTTCAGCGTCGAGAAGCCGTACAGCGCCTCGAAGCCCTTCTCGCGCCCATGGCCCGAGTGCTTGACGCCGCCGAACGGCAGCTCGACACCGCCGCCGGCGCCGTAGTTGTTGATGAAGACCTGGCCGCAGCGCAGCCTGCGCGCCAGCCGCAACTGGCGTGCGCCGTCGCGCGTCCACACCCCCGCCACCAGGCCATACGCGGTGCCGTTGGCGATGGCCAGTGCCTCGGCCTCGCCGTGGTGGTCGCCGTCGAACGGGATCACGACCTGCACCGGGCCGAAGATCTCCTCCTGCGCCAGCCGGTGCGCGGGCGGCACCGGCGCCAGCAGCGTCGGCGCGACATAGCAGCCGCCGGCGCTCAGCCCGGCGGGCAGCGGCGCCTGCGCCGCGACCTGCAACCCGCTGTCGCGCGCCAGTGCGAGGTAGCCCTGGACGATGTCGCGCTGGCGCGGCGAGATCAGCGGCCCGACGTCCAGGTCGTCGAGCGCGGCCCCGATGCGCAAGGCGCGGTAGCGCCCGGCCATGCGCGCGACGACTTCGTCGAACACCGCGCGCTCGACCAGGATGCGCGAAGCCGCCGAGCAGGTCTGGCCGCAGTTCTGGATGCCGGCGTTGACGAGGAACGGCAGCGCGGCGTCGAGGTCGGCATCGGCGAAGACGATCTGCGGGCTCTTGCCGCCGAGCTCGAGCGTGACCGGAATCGTGTTGCGCGCCGCCGCGGCCTGGATCAGCCGGCCGACCGCGACCGAGCCGGTGAACGACAGGTGCGCCACGCCCGGATGCGACGCCAGCGCGGCGCCGGCTTCCTCGCCGAGTCCGGGGACGACACCCAGTGCGCCGGCGGGCAGCCCGGCCTGCCCGGCGATGCGCGCGAACGCCAGCGCCGTCAGGCAGGCTTCCTCGGCCGGCTTCAACACGCAGGCGTTGCCCATCGCCAGCGCCGCGCCGACCGAGCGGCCGATGATCTGCATCGGGTAGTTCCAGGGCACGATGTGGCCGGTCACGCCATGCGGCTCGCGCAGCGTCAGCGCGGTGTAGCCGTTGGCGAACGGGATCGTCGCGCCCATCACCTTGTCGGCCGCGCCGCCGTAGAACTCGAGGTAGCGCGCCAGCGCCAGCGCGTCGGCGCGGCCCTGCCTGACCGGCTTGCCGACGTCGAGCGCCTCGAGCCGCGCCAGCTCGTCGACCTGCGCCAGCACCAGCGCGCTCATCTTCAGCAACAGGCGGCCGCGCTCGGCGGCAGCCAGGCGGCCCCAGTCACCGTCCAGCGCAGCCTGCGCGGCACGCACTGCGGCGTCGATGTCGGCCGCATCCCCGCGCGCGATCCGTGCCAGTTCCGAGCCGTCGCTGGGGTTGGTCAGCGGCAGCGTCGCGCCGCTCGAGCAGGCCTGCCAGCCTGCGCCGATGTAGACGCCGGTGGTGTCGAAGTCGATGCGCTTCATCGTGGGGCTCCTCGAGGGGACACGTCGCGGGCCATCATAGTCGGCGGCCGCGACCTGCCCTGCGGCTGCGGGCGGTGGGCCGGGTTGCCCTCAAGTTCGGCTGCGAACTGCCGTAACTCCGGCTTCGAGTGGCGCGGGCCGACTGCGCCGCGAACGCATGCCGACAGCCGCACCCCCGCCATGAAAGCAGGACCATCGCTGCGCCCGTTGTACGCCATCGCCATCGCCGCGCTGCTGGCGGCGCCCGCCGCCGCCGGGCCTCGCGCAGCCGGCGAGCCCGCCCAGGACTACCTGCAGCACCTCGGCGAGTTGATCAACGGCTATCGGCTCGACCACGGCGTCGAGCCGCTGGACCTGGCCGACGATCTCGTGGCCCTGGCCACCGACCACAGCGACAGCATGGCCGCACAGCGCCAGCTCTCGCACGACGGCTTCCACGACCGCTTCACCAGCGCGGCCAGCAGGATCTGCGTCGAGAACGTCGGCGTGAACTACCCGACCCCGGAGGCGCTGTTCGAGGGTTGGCGGCTGTCGCCGGCGCACCACCGCAACCTGCTCGAGGCCCGGGTCTCGCGCATGGGCCTGGCCGCGAGCGCGCGCTACGTGACCTTCTTCGCCTGCCGCTGAACCCCAGGCGGCGCAGCCCGGCGCGTCGTCGCCGCTGCACCCCGACCACGGGTGGCAACGCCCGCGCGGACGCCGTCTGCGCTTGAGGCATCATCGCCGGCGATGAGCGTCTTCCTGTTCAAGCGCATCGCCACCTTCCTCGGCACGCTGGCGCTGGCCTCGGTGCTGGTCTTCGTCGTGCTCGAACTGCTGCCCGGCAACATCGCGCAGGTGATGCTGGGCGACACCGCCACCGCCGAATCGATCGCCGCGCTGCAGGCCAGGCTGGGCCTGGACAAGCCGGCGCTGGAACGCTACGCGGTCTGGGTCGGCGGCCTGCTGCACGGCCAGACGGCGGACAGCTTCTCGTACAGCGCGCCCACTGCCGAGCTGATCGCCGAGCGGCTGCAGGTCACGCTGCCGCTGGCCGCGCTGGCGATGGCGCTGACGACGGTGCTGGCGCTGGCACTGGGCATCTACGCCGCAGCGCACCACAACCGGCTCGGCGACGTCGGCGTGATGGTGACGAGCCAGATCGGCATCGCGATCCCGAGCTTCTGGTTCGCGATCCTGCTGATCCTGCTGTTCGCGGTGAAGCTGCAGTGGGTCGGGGCCGGCGGATTCCCCGGCTGGACCGAAGCCGCCGGCGGGGGCCTGCTCGACGGCCTGCGCGCCCTGGCCCTGCCGGCCATCGCGCTGGCGGTGGTGCAGGCGGCGATCCTGGCGCGCGTGACACGCTCGTCGGTGCTCGAGGTGATGCGCGAGGATTTCGTCCGCACCGCGCGCGCCAAGGGGCTGAGCCGCCGCGCGACGCTGTGGCGCCATGTGCTGCGCAACGCGATGATCCCGGTGCTGACGATCATGGGCCTGCAGTTCGCCAACCTGATCACCGGCACCATCGTGGTCGAGAACGTCTTCGTGCTGCCCGGCATCGGCCGGCTCGTCTTCCAGGCCATCGCCAACCGCGACCTGGTCGTCGTGCGCGACGTCGTGATGCTGCTGGTGGCGCTGGTGGTGATCGTCAACTTCGCGGTCGACGTGCTCTATGCGCTGGTCGACCCGCGCCTGAAGGCCAGCGATGCCTGAGCGCGTGCGCTGCCGTCGGACTCGGTCGGGACGTCGGCAGGCGGCCCGTCGCGG
>JBBIPS010000316.1:0-3970 GCA_037442725.1 Burkholderiales bacterium
CGGCGACGGCTCCGGCTCCGGCTACGGCTCATGACCTCAAACCACCTCCTGATCGTCGGCGTCGTGCTGCTGTGGCTGGCCATCGGCCTGGCCGTGGCCTACTTCATCATGGGCCTGGCCAACGACACCGGCGCACCAGCCGGCAAGCTGTCCGAGGCCGACCTCGACCGCCGACAGTGCTGCGACGGCCGCTGCGTGCAGGGCCGCCATTGCCCCATCGAGCGCGCCGAGCGCATGGCCGCACACGGGCATACCGCCGTGACCCTGGTCTGCTCTGCGCTGCTCGCGGCGCTGGGCGCCGCGCTGTGGGTGGGGTGGCTGTGATGACCATGCTCCGCCTGTACCGCTACTACCGCCGATGCGGCCTGCCACGGCGCCACTCGCTCGTGCGCGCGCTGCGCGCGGCGTGGGCTTGATGCCGCATCGCCATGCCAACCCGCATCCGGCCAACCAAGGAGCATCTGGAGCGCGCATTCGCGCGCGTGCGGCGCAACGGCTGGCCCTCAACCATGCGCGAGGCGCTGGCCGACCCGGTGCGCGCCGCACTGGTGTACGGCCAGGCCGTGCACGACATCATCGCGTCAGCCCGGCCACCCAAGCCGCGCCGCAGGCGCGCGGCGCAGATCGACCTTTTCCCGCCTGAAGGACACGACTGAGACCATGCGACTCGAACTGAACAACTCCGGCTCGTGGAAGATCATCCTGCACGACGTCGACCCGGACCATGTGGAGGCCGCGCGCGCCGCGGTGCTAGAGCTGCTGGCGTGCGACCGCCACGTCCATGGCAAGGCCAGGTTTGCGCTGACCGAGACCAGCCAAGTGCATCCGGGCGGCCGCGTATTGGCCGTCACGCGCGGGCTTGGCGCTGCCGCGGTGTGGGAAGAGCGGGGGTGACATCTTGGGTGGCGCGCTGACCGCGCCAGAGCCGATGACGAACAGCCGTCAACAACCCGCCCAGGCACCTGCCACGGCCCGACGCGCGGCGCCGGCGCTGCGCGTCGAGTCGGTGGGGGAGCCGCAAGCGCTATCCTTGCTCGCACGCATGCTGCTGCAGATCCACGCCCGCCCCGCCCTGAGCCTCGTGCCCGATGAGCAACCGCGCGATCGTCTATTGCCGGTCGAGTAACGACGCCAACGGCGTGTCCATCGACGCGCAGAGACGCGCTCTGCACGAGCTTGCCGTCGCGCGCGGCTTGGTCATAGTCGACGAGTTCGCCGACGCGGTGGAAAGCGGCAAGGACGACGACCGCCCGGCCTTCCAGCGGCTGATCAGCACCCTGAAGGCGCCCGGCCGCGGCTGGGAGCACGTGCTCGTGATCGACACCAGCCGCATCGCTCGCCGCCGGCTGATCGCCATGATGTTCGAGCGCGACTGCGCCCGCTACGGAGTGCACCTGGTCTACAAGAGCCTGCCGGAGAGCGACCCCGCCACCGACATGGTGCTGCGCTCGGTGCTGCAGGCCTTCGACGAGTATCACAGCCTGGTCAGCCGCGCCAAGGGCCTGGCCGGCATGGCCGAGAACGTGCGCCAAGGCTGGCGCGCCGGAGGCAAGGCGCCGCGCGGCTACCAGCTCGAGTACCACGCAACCGGCGCCATCCGAGAGGGCGTGGCGGTACTCAAGAGCCGCCTGGCGGTCGACGAGGCCAAGGCCGGCCGGGTGCGCGCCTACCTGCTGCTGCGCGCGCAGGGCATCTCGCGCGGCATGGCCATCGCGCGGCTGCAGCTGCAGTGGCCGGCGAGCTCGACGCACAGCATGGACTGGCAGGCCCTCACCTACGCAGGGCATACCGTGTGGGGAATGCATGCCGAACGCGAGGGCGGCGCGGCGGCGGGCGGCGAGAAGCGCAGGCAGCGCAAGGACTGGATGATCCAGCGCGACACGCATCCCGCACTCATCAGCGACGCCCAGGCCGAGGCGATCCTCGCGCAGTGCGAGCGAGCGCTGCAGGGTCGGCGCGTGCGCGCATCGCCGATGCTGCTGTCTGGCCTGCTGCAGGCGCCGGACGGCACGGCCTGGCACTCCGACGGTTGCGGGCACTACCGCCTTGGCAAGGGGCGCAAGATCGCTGCACACCGCGTGGATGACGCCGTGCTGGAGCGCCTGGGCGATGACCTGGCCAGCGACGCCGCGGTGCAGCACCTGATGCGCGCGCTGGCGGAATTGACGGCCGGTGAAGGGCCGGTAGATGGCCGGCACCTGGCGTCGCTGGAAAAGCGCATCGCCTCGCTCACGACGCAGATCGGCCGCACGGTAGATCTGTGCGCCGCCATCGATGATCCGGCACCGATCCTGCGGCGGGTCAGCGACCTCGAGCACCAGCGCAGCGAGCTCGCCAGCCAACTTGCCGAGCTGCGCGCCAGGCGCCACCAGGCGCGCAGCGCCACGACGATCGATGCCCGGCAGGTGCGTTCACTGCTGCGCCGCCTGGTGCGCGAGATCTCCGATCGGGCCGACGAACCAGATCATCGCGCCCAGGCCAGGCTGGCGCTGGCAGAGGTCATCGAGTGCGTAACGCTAGATCCAGATCACCCCACCGTGCGACTGCACTATGCAATCGCTACGGGGGGTAACTTGGCGTCCCCTAGGGGATTCGAACCCCTGTACCGACCGTGAAAGGGTCGTGTCCTAGGCCTCTAGACGAAGGGGACAAAAAACCTTCACCGTCCTGAACAGCGCCACCCGATCCGTCGAACGACCCGCTTTCGAAGCATCGTTGGTGGAGGTAAGCGGGATCGAACCGCTGACCTCTTGCATGCCATGCAAGCGCTCTCCCAGCTGAGCTATACCCCCGTCGAGATCGATGGCTCCACTCGAGGTCGCGCTGTTCAAGCGAGTCGGGGACTTTAGCACAGCTTGCCGAAGCGACCGCGATCAGACGTGCTGCAACCGCGCGAGCACCGTGTCGCGCTCGAACAGCGCCAGCACGGCGTCGACCGACGGCGTCTGCGTGCGGCCGCACACCAGCACGCGCAACGGCAGCGCGAGTTGGGGCATCTTCAACTGCCGCTCGGCCAGCGTGGCCTTGAGGGCCTGGTTGATCGCCGCCTTGTCCCAGTCGATCCCGGCCAGCCGCGCGCGCAGCGCGGCCAGGGCCGGGCGCACCGCGTCGGTGACATGCGTGGCCAGATCCTGCGCGCTCGGCGCCACCGGCACCAGGTACATCTCGATCCAGTCGGCGAGCTCGACCAGCGTTGCGCAGCGGTCCTTGAACAGCGCGCAGCGTTCGGTCTGGCGCGGCCCCTGGCTGGCCGGGACGACGATGCCGCGCGCGGCGAGCTGCTCGCCCACCAGCGCCGCGAGCCTGGCGTCGTCGGCGGCCTTGATGCAGTGCGCGTTGACCCAGTTCAGCTTGGCGGCGTCCCACTGCGCTGCGCTGCGCGAGAGGTGATGGCCGTCGAACCACTGCACGAGCTGCTCGCGGCTGAAGATCTCGGCGTCGCCATGGCTCCAGCCGAGTCGGGCAAGGTAGTTGATCATCGCCTCGGGCAGGTAGCCGGCGTCGCGATACTGCGTGACACCGACCGCGCCATGGCGCTTGCTGAGCTTGTCGCCGTCCGGGCCGAGGATCATCGGCAGGTGGCCGTATCTGGGCAACTCGCGCGTCGCGTCGCCTTCCGACGCGAGCAGGGCGCGCAGGATGTTGATCTGCCGCGGCGTGTTGTTGACATGGTCGTCGCCGCGCAGGACGTGCGTGATGCGCATGTCCAGGTCGTCGACCACGACGCAGAAGTTGTACGTCGGCACGCCGATCGTGCCGGGCTGCGCCGGGCGCGCGATGACGAGGTCGTCGAGTTCGTGGTTGGCGATCGTGATCGGGCCCTTGACAAGGTCGTCCCAGGTCACCGCGCCGCCCGCCGGGTTGCGAAACCGCACCACCGGAGCGACGCCCTGGGGCACCGCCGGCAGCGTCTTGCCGGGCTCGGGCCGCCAGCGCCCGTCGTAGCGCGGCTTCTCGCCGCGCGCGCGCT
>JBBIPS010000317.1:0-3970 GCA_037442725.1 Burkholderiales bacterium
TGATCGCGCCGTCGCAGCGCCTGGACGACATCGCCGCGCGCCACCAGGCGGCGCTGCCGGCGCCGGTGCGGGCGCTGCTGCGCGGCGTCGGGGTCACCGGCTCCGGCCACGACGCGCGCGGCGCGGTGCTGGCGAGCTACCTGCTGTTCGAGGCGCCCTACACCCGGGCGCTGATGGCGCTCGGCGAGGCCGACACGCTGGCGCGGCGCGCCGACGTGCTGGCCTTCTTCGACTGGCATGGTGCGTCAGATGCGGCGACCCGTGCCGGGCACCCGGCGTCATCGCCCAGCGCAAACTGAAACGCCCCGATGAGCGGGGCGTTCGAGATGTCGCCCCGATGAGCGGGGCGTTCGAGATGCCGCCCCGATGAGCGGGGCGGTCGCAGGCGCTGATCGACGCCTGCGCCGGGACTACTTCTTCGCGGCTGCGGCCGAAGCGGCAACCTCCGTCCCGGCGGCCTTCTTTTCGGCCTTGGCGGACCTGGCAGCCGCCTTCTCCTCAGCCTTCGGCGCCGCGGCGGTCTTGTCGTCGGCCTTGGTCGCGGCGGCCTTGGCGGGCTTTTCTTCGGCCTTCGGCGCGGCGGCAGCGGCCTTGGCCTCTACCTTGGGCGCCTTGTCGGACTTGGCCGGGGCCTTGGCGGCCGGGGCGGCGCCCTTGAACACCTGGCCGTTCACGGTCAGGCCCTCGGACGAGAACCTGGCGGCGTTGGCCTCGCCGACGCCCTTGACGCGCTCGACCAGGTCGGCCCAGTCCTTGAAGCTGGCCTTCTTGCGTTCGTCCAGGATCCTGGTGGAGATCGCCGGGCCGATGCCCTTGATCGACTCGAGTTCGGCCTGGGTGGCCTTGTTGACGTCGACGGCCGCGAAGGCGGCGGCGGCGACGAGGGCGAACACGGCGGCGAGCAAACGTTTGATCACGGGCAACTCCTCGGGGTGGTGGGTGTGCGGACGCGAAGTCCGTGGTTCAGGTCCGGGCACGTCGAGCCGGCGTGCCTCCTCCTGTCGTCGGGTAGAACGTCGATTCATCCGCCCGCGTTGACAGTGCGGCGCGCGCGGCCCTCGGGGGTGTCGATGAGATCGAGGTACAGGTCGATGTGCTGCTGCGCACACCGGCGCCACGAGAACTGGCGGGCGTGCGCCGCGACCGCCGCAGCGCGACCCGGGGCCTGGTGCGCGGCCAGGCCCGCCTCGACCACCCGGCGCATCGCCGCGGCGTCGAAGGCATCGAAGTAGCACGCCAGTGCACCGCCGACCTCGGGCAGCGAGGTCAGCCGCGACAGGAACACCGGCTTGCCGAAGTGCATCGCCTCGATCGGCGGCAGGCCGAAGCCCTCGGCCAGCGAGGGGAACAGGAAGCCTTCGCAGTGGGCGTACAGCCAGGCCTTCTCGTCTTCGGCGATGTCGAGCCGCACCAGCACGTTGCGCAGGCGGCGCTCGGCGACCATCCGCTGCACGGCGCCGGTGTAGCCGCTGCTGGCGCCGGCCAGCACCAGCCGCTGCGCGGGCCATGCGGCGGCCAGGTCGAGCAGCGCGACGATGTTCTTGGTCGGCGCCATGCGGCTGATGTGCAGCAGGTAGGGTGTCCCGGCCAGCCCCGGCACGGCGCGTTGCGGCGCCAGCGTCAGGTCGGTGGTGCCGTTGTGGATCACCCGCAGCGGTGCGCGCAGCGCAGCGAGCTCGCGCTCGATGTCGCGCGCGACGTGGTGGGTGATCGCGATCGCCGTGTCGCAGCGCGCCAGGCGCCGGTGCAGGCGCCGGCGATAGCGTTCGATCCTGATCTCGCTCTTGGTGTGCAGGAAGTTCAGGTCGTGCACCGTCTCGACGACGCGCTGCGTGCCCAGCGGCGCGCGCAGCCGGTTGTGCTGGTGCCAGGTGTGCCACAGCGCGAAGCGCAACGGCTGCCAATGGAGCCAGCGCTGCAGCGTGTGCGTGTCGAGATAGCCGACGTTGTCGCCGAACTCGCCGTGGAACTCGCGCGGCAGATGGAAGTGCAGCGCGATGCCGTGCCGATGACGAAGCGCCTCCGCCTGCGACGCGAGCGCCAGGCCCAGCTGACGCGAGAACTCGCCCAGGCCGTCGTGCCAGTGGCGGATGCGACCGAGGCCGAGCCCGACGTGACGCAGGCTCCCCGTCGCGCCCGGGTCGGTCGGCGTGCCGGTCACGGCGCGGTGCCGGCGCGCGCGCCGAGCCTGGTATCGACGCGCGCCAGCACCTCGTCGACGGTCGGCCAGGCCGGCCAGCGTCGCACCACTTCGACCTCAGGCCCCCACGGCGCCCACTGTTCTGGCCTGGTCGGCCCGAGCACGCTGAGCACCGGTGTGCCGACCGCGGCGGCCAGGTGTGCGGGCCCGGTGTCGTTGGCCACGACCAGCGCGGCGCGCCGCAGCAGGCCGCCGTAGACGCCGAGATCGACGCCTGCGAGCAGTTTCACGCCGGGATGCTGCTCGCTGATGATGGTTTCCTCGCCCGGCCCGGGGCAGGCGACGATGGCGGCGTCGCGCCGGCGCAGCGCGCGCGTGAACTCGGCAAACACCGGCCAGGTCTTGTCCTGCTTCTCGAACTGCCCGCCGGCGAACGGGCAGATGACGACGAAGCCCGGGCGCACGCCGTGCGCCGCCAGCAGCGCGTCGGCCTGCGCCTGGTCGGCCGGCAGAATCTGCAGCGCGATCCGACGTGGCGGCGCGGCCTCGATGCGCAGCAGACGGCACGCGAGATCCCAGTAGCTCACCAGCGCGTGGCCGCCGTAGGTGATGACCTCGGCGCGCGCCAGCAGCAGGCCGCGCGCTTCCTGGGCGTAGCCCACGGCATGCAGGCCGGCCAGGCGCATCTCGAGTGCGCCCGAGAACGAGGTCGGCAGGACCAGCGCGTTCTCGCGCCGGTCGAAGCCGGGGTCGCCAGCTCGCGCCTCACGGCGCAGCGTCCGCAGTTGCGCCACGCGTTCGCGCAGCGTGCCGGCACGCGTGAGCGTCGGCCAGCGCTGGCCGGCCAGCAGCGACGACGCCCACCCCTTGCCGACCAGTTGCAGTTCATAGCCGTGCGACTGCAGCAACTGCAGCGCCGGCACGCCGAGGATCACGTCGCCGACCCAGTTGCGCAGGCGGACGATCAGCGGGCGGGGCGTCATGCGTTGGAGCGGGCGATGAGTTGCCGGAATGGCGCGCGCTGTGGCGGGGCCGTCGCACCTGGTGCGGCCGGTGCCGCATCGATAATCCACCGATCACATTTTGCCATCGCACCATGAGCACCTCCCTGGCCGACGCTGCCGGCATCATCGCGTTGCACGATCGCCTGCTGTGCAGCCCCGGCTGGCCGCAGGCTGCACCGGTGGCGCCGGACGACGCGCTGTGGCGCTGGATCCAGGCCAACCATCGCTTCAACAGCCTGCTCTGGGCCGAGGAGGACCTGGCCCGGCGAACCACCGTGGAAGACGCCGAGATCGCCGCCAACAAGCGCGCCATCGACGGCTACAACCAGGCGCGCAACGACGCCACCGAGCGTGTCGACGAACTGCTGCTGCTCGCACTCGGCCTGGTCGACGGCGCTTCGGCGCGCAGCGATGCGCCGGTGTCGACCGTGCCGCCCGGCGCGCGGTTGAACAGCGAGACCGCCGGCAGCATCATCGACCGCATGTCGATCATGGCGCTCAAGGTGCATGCCATGCGCGCGCAGACCGTGCGGGTCGACGTCGATGCGGCGCACCTGGCCTCCAGCCGCGTCAGGCTGGAGCGCCTGCTGCAGCAGCGCGCCGACCTGGGCGTGTGCCTGGATGTCTTGCTCGCCGACGCGCGGGCGGGCCGCGCCTACTTCAAGGTCTACCGCCAGTTCAAGATGTACAACGATCCGCGTTTCAACCCGGCGCTGGTGGCCGAGCGCGCCGCAGCGACGCGGACGTGAGCGCATCGGTGGGCGCATCGCCGCGCGGCAGCCGCGCGGGGCAAGACGGCGCGGGCCTGCTGCGGCGCGGCGTGCAG
>JBBIPS010000318.1:0-3946 GCA_037442725.1 Burkholderiales bacterium
TCATGGGATCGCTGCCGCGCGGCGGGCGCGCAACCTGGGGGCTGGCTATGATCCGACGATTCTAGCGATCCAGCCGTGCGCCGAGGCACGGATCCCTGCGATGACGCATGCCGATGAGCTCAAGAGCAGCGGCCTGAAGGCCACGCTGCCACGCATCAAGATTCTCGAGATCTTCCAGCGCACGGCGCAGCGCCACATGGCGGCCGAGGACGTCTACAAGGTCTTGCTGGGCGAGGGCGCCGACGTCGGGCTGGCCACGGTCTACCGAGTGCTGATGCAGTTCGAGCAGGCCGGCCTGCTCATCCGCAGCCATTTCGAGTCGGGCAAGTCGGTGTTCGAATTGAACCAGGGCCAGCACCACGACCACCTGGTGTGCGTGACCTGCGGTCGCGTCGAGGAGTTCTACGACCCGGAAATCGAGCAGCGCCAGCGCGCGGTGGCGTCGAAGCACGGGTTCGAGTTGCAGGACCACGCGCTGTCGCTGTATGCCGTCTGCGCCAAACCTGACTGCCCGCACCGCGGGCGCTGAGGACACCGTCGATCAGGGTTGTTGCCCCTGTTTCATCGCCCGCTGGTGGCGTTCGATGAACTCCTGGTAGGTATCGATGCCGCGCAACTGCAGGATGGTGTTGCGCACGGCCGCTTCGACCAGTACCGCCAGGTTGCGCCCGGCGTCCACGGTGATCACCACCTTGCGCACCGGCAGCGCGAGGATCTCCTCGTACAGCGGCTCGTAGGGCAGGCGCTCGAATTCGCGCTCCATCGTCTCCTTGCGCACCAGGTGCACGATCAGTTTCAGACGCATCTTGCGGCGCACCGCCGTCTCGCCGAAGATCGCCTTGATGTCGAGCAGCCCGATGCCGCGCACCTCGAGCAGGTTGAGCAGCAGTTCCGGGCAGCGGCCCTCGAGCGCGCTGGGCGAGACCTTGTACAGGTCGACCGCATCGTCGGCCACCAGTCCGTGGCCGCGCGAGATCAGCTCGAGTCCGAGCTCGCTCTTGCCCAGCCCCGATTCGCCGGTCAACAGCACACCCAGCCCGAGGATGTCCATGAAAACCCCATGGCGCGTGACGCGATCGGCAAACAGCTGCTCGAGGTAGGCGCGCACCGTGTCGATAACCTGGCCGGCCGACTCGGTGGTGACGAAGAGCGGGATCTCGGCGCGGTCGCACATCGCCACCAGTCGGTCCGGCGGTGCCACCCCGTCGGCGCCGATCAACACCGGCGGCTCGAGCGTGACGATGCGTGCGATGCGGCGCTCCTGGTCCTCGGGCGTGGCGGCTTGCAGATAGGCCACTTCGCGCCGGCCGACGATCTGCACCCGATACGGGTGGATGTAGTTCAGGTAGCCGACCAGGTCCGCCGCCGAACGGGCGTCGCGCACGGCGGCGTCGTCGAAGTGCCGCTCCGGGTGGGCGTGGCCGGCGATCCACTCCCAGTGCAGCGTTTCGCGATGCGCCTCGAACAGGGCTTCGGCGCTGATCGAAGTCGGTTTCAAGCGACCGACTTCAACGGCGCCCAGTCGGCGATGAGCCGGTGCAGCGTCGCCGCGTCCTCGGCGGACTTCATGCGCTCGCGCAGGTCGCGGTCGGAGAGCAACTCTGCGATCTCGGACAGGATCTCGAGATGGCGCTGCGTCGCCGCCTCTGGCACGAGCAGGAAGATCAACAGCCCGACGGGTTCGTCGTCCGGGGCATCGAACGGAATCGGCTGCTGCACGCGGATCACCGCGGCCAGTGGGTTCTTCAGGCCCTTGACGCGGCCGTGCGGGATCGCCACTCCGTGGCCGAGCCCGGTCGAGCCCAGGCGCTCGCGCGCGAACAGGTTGTCGGTGACCAATGCGCGGGCGATCGAGTGATGGTTCTCGAACAACAAGCCGGCATTTTCGAACACGCGCTTCTTGCTCGACGCGTCAACATTCACCAGCACGTCGGCAGCGGGCAGGATGGCGGCAAGACGATTCATGGCATTCATCCGGCAGCGCGGCAACCCCTCGGCAGCGCCAGCATGGGACCTGTGACAGAGCGGCGATTATAGAAACGCATCATCGCGCAGCGCATCCAACAATACCCCCGTCCGCGGGGTGTTGCCGCGCCGCCTCGCTCGGTGCGGCTGGCACCACGAAAGAAGCGGCCCCGCGGGGCCGCTCTGCCTTGACGTCGCGCGGCGGCGACGCGTCCCGGCGAATCAACCAGCGTCGGCATCCAGGCGCTTGCCGGCGTCGTGGTGGTGGTCGCTGACGCGGTCCTTGTGGCGGCACACCTGGCGATCGAGTTTGTCCATCAATTGGTCGATGGCGGCGTACAGATCCTCATGCGAATGTTCGACGAAGATGTCCCGACCCTTCACCCGCAGCGTCACTTCGGCCTTCTGCCGTCGTTCCTTCTCCTTGAGCTTTTCGACCGTCAGCAGCACATTCACATCGACCACCTGGTCGAAATGTCGCTTGACCCGGTCCAGCTTGGTCAGCACATAGGCGCGCAGCGACGGTGTCACTTCCAGATGGTGCCCGCTGATCGTCAGGTTCATCAGAACCTCCTTTCGGGAGTGGGTTTGCTCGGATGCCAGCAGCGGCAGTCGGCGGGATCGCGGACCCACCGGACCGATCACTGCCAAGCCAGTGTGCAACGGTTGGCGGCGCGGTGACAAGGCCCCGCAAGGGTGTAGCATCATCTGGTTCGCCAATCTCGCGGCGTCGGTGTGATCGGTCGGCACATTGCGCAGTTTGACCTGCGATCGGCGCGCGCTCGATCGCCGACCACGCCAGCATCGCATCAGTCGATTCATTCGCGGTGATGCCATAATCGCCGCGCTCCTCGTCGCGGAGTCCTCGCCTGGACCAGAGTCACCACCTTCGGTGACCGTCCGCTCCGGCGCCCGCAGGCCTCTTGCGGGTCGTGTCGAACTGGGGTGAGACGGTCGCCCCCCGAATTCATCGCCATGACGGCGACGCCTTGCTGGCGCCGCTGCGTTGGAGACCGGCATGCTCAACGTGTTCGCACTGGCCCACGGCAGGCTGGTGCAGGACGAGATCGACAGCTCCGAAGCACTGGCCTCGGCGCAGCCCGTCTGGGTCGACCTCGAAGCACCCTCCTCGGTCGAAAAGGGCTGGATCGCCGCGTGCTTCGGCCTCGTGATTCCCGGCGACATCGTCGGCGACGATCTCGAGGAGTCGGCGCGTTTCTACGAGGAAGACAACGGCGAACTGCACATCCGTTCCGACTTCCTGATCGACGACGACGTCACACCTCGCAACGTGCGCGTGGCCTTCATCCTGAAGAACGGCGTGCTGTTCTCGGTGCACGGCGAGGACCTGCCGGTGTTCCGCCTGCTGCGACTGCGCGCCCGGCGCACTCCGGCGCTGATCGAGGACGCCAAGGACGTGCTGCTCAAGCTCTACGACGCCGATGCCGAGTACTCGGCCGATGCGCTCGAGGGAATCTACGACGGCCTCGAGAAGGTCAGCGCGCGCGTGCTCAAGCAGGATGTCGACGACCAGGCTGCCGCCGCCGCGCTGGCCGCGATCGCCAGGGAGGAAGACCTGAACGGCCGCATCCGTCGCAACGTGATGGACACCCGCCGTGCGGTGAGTTTCATGATGCGCAGCCGCATGCTCGGCGCCGAACAATTCGAGCAGGCGCGGCAGATCCTGCGCGATATCGATTCGCTCGACTCGCACACCGCCTTCCTGTTCGACAAGATCAACTTCCTGATGGATGCCACGGTCGGCTTCATCAACATCAATCAGAACAAGATCATCAAGATCTTCTCGGTCGCGTCGGTGGCGCTGCTGCCGCCGACGCTGATCGCCAGCATCTACGGCATGAATTTCAAGGCCATGCCCGAACTCGACCAACCTTGGGGCTACCCGTTTGCGCTGGCCTTGATGCTGGCGTCTGTGGCCGCGCCGTTCATCTACTTCCGGCGCAAGGGCTGGTTGCGCTAG
>JBBIPS010000319.1:0-3916 GCA_037442725.1 Burkholderiales bacterium
GTCACGATCCCGCACGTCACCAATCACGACGATGCCGACATCACCGAGCTCGAGGCCCTGCGCGTCCAGCTGAACAAGGAGAACGAGAAGTCGGGGGTCAAGGTCACGATGCTGGCCTTCATGATCAAGGCGGCGGTGGCCGCGCTGAAGAAGTTCCCCGAGTTCAACGCCTCGATCGACGGCGAGCAACTGGTGCTGAAGAGCTACTTCCACATCGGCTTCGCCGCCGACACCCCGAACGGCCTGGTGGTGCCGGTGGTCAAGGACGCCGACAGCAAGGGCGTCGTCCAGATCAGCCAGGAGATGGGCGAGCTGGCCAGGAAGGCGCGCGAAGGCAAGCTCGGGCCCGCCGACATGACCGGCGGCTGCTTCTCGATCAGCTCGCTCGGCGGCATCGGCGGGCGCTACTTCACGCCCATCATCAATGCCCCCGAGGTCGCGATCATGGGGGTGTGCCGCAGCAGCATCGAGCCGCGCTGGGACGGCAAGCAGTTTGCGCCGCGACTGATCCTGCCGCTGTCGCTGTCGTGGGACCACCGCGTCATCGACGGTGCCGCCGCCGCGCGCTTCAACGTCTACTTCGCCAGCCTGCTGGCAGACTTCCGCCGCGTCCTGCTCTGAGCATCGGCACGGCGTGACGTCGGCCGCGCATTCGACACGCCAGCCGGCGCGCCGCCAGGCACTGTGCTGCTCACCCTGAAAACCTGAGGTTCCCCATGGCACTGATCGAAGTGAAGGTTCCCGACATCGGCGACTTCAAGGATGTCGCGGTGATCGAGGTGCTGGTCAAACCCGGCGACACCGTCGGGCTCGAGCAGAGCCTGGTCACGGTCGAGTCGGACAAGGCGTCGATGGAGATTCCTTCCAGCGCCGCCGGCGTCGTCAGGGAACTCAAGGTCGGGCTCGGCGACAAGGTCAGCGAGGGCACGTCGCTGCTGGTGCTCGAAGCCGCGTCGGCTGACGCGACACCCGCCGCGCCCGCTGCGCATGAGGTGCGCGGCGTGGCCGTGGCCACTGCACCCGCGAGTTATGCCGGCGCCGCCGACATCGACTGCGACCTGCTGGTGCTGGGCGGTGGCCCGGGCGGCTACTCGGCGGCGTTCCGCGCCGCCGATCTCGGCCTGGCGACGGTGATCGTCGAGCGCTTCGCCCAGCTCGGTGGCGTGTGCCTGAACGTCGGCTGCATCCCGAGCAAGGCGCTGCTGCACGTGGCCTCGGTGATCGACGAGGTCAAGCACTTCGGCGAGCTGGGCGTCGAGTTCAGCGCGCCCAGCGTCGACCTGCCCGGGCTGCTGGCGCACAAGAACAAGGTGGTGGCCAAGCTTACCAGCGGCCTCGGCGCGATGGCCCGAATGCGCAAGGTCAGCGTCGTGCGCGGCTACGGCGCGTTCGCCGATCCGCACCACGTGACGGTCGAGGAAACCAGCGGCGACGGCCAGGACAAGACCGGCAAGACGCAGACGATCCATTTCGGGCAGTGCATCATCGCCACCGGCTCGCAGGCGGTGCGGCTGCCCTTCCTGCCCGACGATCCGCGCATCGTCGACTCGACCGGCGCGTTGCAGTTGCGCCGGAGCCCGAAGCGCATGCTGGTGATCGGCGGCGGCATCATCGGCCTCGAGATGGGCACGGTCTACTCGACGCTCGGAGCCCGGCTCGACGTCGTCGAGATGCTCGACGGCCTGATGCCGGGTGCCGACCGTGACCTGGTCAAGGTCTGGCAGAAGATGAACGCAAGGCGCTTCGACCGCATCCTGCTGAAGACCCGGACTGTCGGCGCCCAGGCCGGTGCCGACGGCATCCGGGTCCGCTTCGAGGGCCAGGACGGCAGCACCAGCGAGGGCGAATACGACCTGGTGCTGCAGGCCGTCGGGCGCAGCCCGAACGGCAGGAAGATCGGCGCCGACGCAGCCGGCGTCGTCGTCACCGAGCGCGGCTTCATTCCGGTCGACGCACAGATGCGAACCAACGTGGCGCACATCTTCGCGATCGGCGACATCGTCGGCCAGCCGATGCTGGCGCACAAGGCGGTGCACGAGGCGCACGTCGCCGCCGAGGTCGCGGCCGGGCACGCCCGGGCGGCCTTCGACGCCCGCGTCATTCCGAGCGTGGCCTACACCGACCCCGAGGTGGCGTGGGTCGGCCTCACCGAAGACGACGCCCGCGCGCGCGGCATCCCGGTCAGCAAGGGCCTGTTCCCGTGGACGGCGTCGGGCCGAGCCATCGCCAACGGCCGCGACGAGGGTTTCACCAAGCTGCTGTTCGATGCCGGCGCCGACGGCGGTGGTCGCCTCCTCGGCGGCGGCATCGTCGGCACGCACGCCGGCGACATGATCGGCGAGGTCGCGCTGGCCATCGAGATGGGCGCCGATGCGGCCGACATCGGCAAGACCATCCACCCGCACCCGACGCTGGGCGAGAGCATCGGCATGGCCGCCGAGGCCGCGCACGGCGGCTGCACCGACCTGCCGCCGCAGCGGCGCTGAGCGGCGAACCCAGGCACCCGCTGCCGCGCGCCCTGGGCGCGGCAAGCGTGCCGCTCAAGTTCGGCCCGGGCGCGACGACAACGATGGCAGGGGCGCTCCCTTCGGCGTCCCTGCACCACCATGCCGCCTGCCCCGGTCGCCCCTGACCTGCCATCGCAGCACGCTGCGCAGCGTCGCCGTGGGTGGATCGCGTTGCTGGTGCTCGTCGGACTGGCGCTCGCGCTGGCGCTGCAGCAATGGACCGAGCGCGAGGCGCTGCTGCGGCAGCTCGGCCGCCACAACCACGACAGCGCGCAGTGGCTGGTCCACCTGCTTGAGGTCGACGCCGAGCGCAGCGCAGACCTCGCGCCGGAGCATGCGCTGCCCGACGTGCCGAGCGTCGCGGGGGTCGGTCCGCCGCGGCGCCTGTCCCGCACGGCGTCGGCGCGGCGCGATGAACGACTGGCGGCGGCGTTCGAGCAGACCGGACTGCAGCGGCTGCAACTGCTGGACGGTGGCGGTCGCGTGTTGTGGCAGCGCAGCGCCGCGGCTGCGCCGAGCTGGGCACCGGCGGGCTACGCGCGGCTGCTGGCGCTGCGTGCCGAACCGGGCGTGGCCACGCTGCAGCGCACTTCGGGGACCGAGGCGGCGTGGCAGCTGCGGCTCGAAGTGGGCACCGCCGAAGCCGTCGACGCGCTCTGGCAAGGGCTGCTGCTGAGCGCCTCGGCGCTGGTGTTGCCGACCGGCGCTGCCCTGCTGGCGTGGCGCAGGTGGCGGCGCAGGCTGCGCCGCGCGATCGGTGCCCTCGAGGTGCACGCCGAGGCGCTGCCCGACGCGCACCCGGCCGTCGCGCAGCCGCCCGAGCTGCCCGAACTGCGCTCGCTCGCGCACCGCATCGACAGGCTGGTCGAACGCCAGCGCCGGGCGTTCGACGCGCAGGCCGGGCAACTGCAGGCGCTGCACCGGCAGTTGCACATCGATGCGTTGACCGGACTGCCGCGCCGGCGCGAGTTCGTCGCCCGGCTCGGGCAGGCGCTGACCGGCGAGCAGGCGCCGCCCCGGCTTGCGTTGCTGCTGCTGCGCGTGCGCGATCTGCAGGGCATGAACCGTCGCATCGGACATCTGGCCACCGACCATGTGCTGCAGGCCGTCGCGCACACGCTGGCCAGCTACTCGCAGCGCGCCGATGGCTGCTTCGCCGGACGCATGAATGGCGCCGACTTCGCCCTCGTGCTGCCGGCCGGCGGCGTGGCGCTCGAGACCGCCGATGCGCTGGTGCGCGGTCTACAGGGTCCGCTGGCCGCGGTCGACGCGGCTTGCGGCATCGCGGTCGGTGCCGTCGAGCTGTGCAGCCCGATGCCGCTGCAGCAGGCCCTGGCGCGCGCCGACGAGGCGCTGGCGCACGCCGAAGCGCAGTGCGCCTTCGCCGCTGCCGGGCCGCAAGAGGCGGC
>JBBIPS010000320.1:0-3898 GCA_037442725.1 Burkholderiales bacterium
ACGTCGGGTCCGCGTCAGCCTGCTCGGCGACGCGCAGGGGCTGCCCGCCGACGCACGCGATGCCCTCGAGCAGGCGCGTAGCGCCGGCGTCGCGATCGAAACCGCACTGCCCGCTTCGCTGCACGCCGACCTGGCGCTCGACGCGCTGCTGGGCCTGGGCGCGAGCCGGCCGCCGCAGGGTCCGATCGCCGCGGCGATCGACCTGCTCAACGGCTGTGGCGCACCGCTCGTCGCCGTCGACCTGCCCACGGGACTGGCCGCCGACAGCGGGCGCCTGCTCGGCGCGGCCGCGGTGCGGGCGACGCACACCGTGTCGCTGCTGACGCTCAAGCCAGGGCTGTTCACCGGCCAGGGTCGAGACTGCGCCGGTCGCATCTGGCTCGCCACGCTCGGCGTCGAAGCACCGCAGGCCGACGCCAGCGCGCTGCTGTGCGGGCCGCCCACACTGCGCGCGCGCCGGCATGGCCAGCACAAGGGCAGCTTCGGCGACGTGTGCGTCGTCGGCGGTGCGCCGGGTCTGGGTGGCGCCGCGCTGCTGGCCGCGCGTGCGGCGCTGACGGCCGGCGCCGGCAGGGTCTACCTGGTGCGGCTCGACGCTGCAGCGGCTGAAGTCGACCCGCAGCGCCCGGAACTGATGCCGCGCACGGCGGCGCAGGCGCTGCAGCCGTCGCTGCTTGCGCAGGCCAGCGTGGTCTGCGGCTGTGGCGGCGGCGACGCCGTGCGCGATGCATTGCCCGCCGTGCTGCATCATGCGGCGCGACTCGTGCTCGACGCCGATGCCCTCAACGCCATCGCCGCCGAGCCTGCCCTGGCCCGGGCCCTGCGCGCACGCAGCGCACGCGCGCTGCCGAGCGTGCTGACGCCGCATCCGCTCGAGGCGGCGCGGCTGCTCGGCTGCAGCAGCGCCGAAGTGCAGGCCGATCGACTCGGCAACGCACGCATGCTGGCCGAACGCCTGCAATGCAGCGTGGTGTTGAAGGGCTCGGGCACGGTGCTGGCCACGCCCGGGCGACGCTGCGCGATCAACCCGACCGGCAACGCCCGCCTGGCCAGCGCCGGCACCGGTGACGTGCTGGCCGGCTGGCTGGGGGGGTCGTGGGCGCAATGCAGCGCGAGCGACGGCTTCGAGGCGGCGTGTGGCGCGGTCTGGCTGCACGGCAGCGCCGCCGAGTCCGGCCACGCATGCCTGCCGTTGCGCGCCGGCGATCTGATCGACGCGATGGCCGCGGCGCTGCCGCCGGTGAGTGCCCCCGGGCCGACGACCTGGGCCGCCCGCCCGTCGATCGGGCAGGCAATCCCGGGAACGGCCCCTGTCTTACCCGAGAGGTAGCCCGCGGCACGCGCCGTGCCTGCGTCTCTTGGGCGTCAACGACTGTCGCCGCCGCGCCCGGCCCGACCCGTGCGAGGAACCTTGCCCGCGGCCTTACCATCGCGCTGGCCCACGCCCTTGCGCCCGGGCTTGCCCGCATCGGTGCCGCGCCCGGCCACGGCCTTGCGCGCCGACTTCGCCGTCCGATCGCGCGTCTGCACGTCTTCGAGCTGCTGCACCGACGAGCCCGCAGCGGGCCTGGCATGGCCCGGCTTGCCGCCGTGAGGGGGCGACGGCTCGGCGTCGGCGCCATCGCGCACCATGCGGAAGTCGATCTTGCGGCCGTCGAGGTCGACCCGGCTGACCTGCACCCGAACGCGTGAGCCGACGACATAGCGCACGCCGCTGCGCTCGCCGCGCAGTTCCTGGCGCACTTCGTCGTAGCGGTAGTACTCGCCGCCGAGCTCGGTGATGTGCACCAGGCCCTCGACATACAGCGCGTCGAGGGTGACGAAGACGCCGAAGCTGGTCACCGCGGTGACGCTGCCCGAGTACTCCTCGCCCAGGTGGTCGCGCATGAAGCGGCACTTGAGCCAGGCCTCGACATCGCGCGAGGCTTCATCGGCGCGGCGCTCGTTGGCACTGCAATGCGCGCCGGCGGCCTCCCACAGCGCGGTCTCGTGGGCGCTCGCCGCCACCCGGACGGCCGACTGGCCCGCCTTGCGCGCCGGCGCGGCCGACGCCGTCGACCCGGATTCGACGCTGCCGCCCGCCAGGTGATAGTGCCTGCCCTGAAGCAGCGCCTTGATCACGCGGTGCACCAGCAGATCGGGATAGCGCCGGATCGGGCTGGTGAAATGGGTGTACGCGACATAGGCCAGGCCGAAGTGGCCGGCGTTGGTCGCGCTGTAGATGGCCTGCTGCATCGAACGCAGCAGCATCGAGTGGATCTGCAGCGCGTCGACGCGGTCCTTGGTGGCCTGCGCGATCGCCTGCAACTCGCCCGGCGTCGGCGTCTCGCTCAGCGTCACGCCGATGCCGAGCGTGCGCAGATAGGCCTGCAGCGTGGCGCGCTTCTCGGACGTCGGGCCCTCGTGCACGCGGTACAGCGCCGGATGCCTGTGTTGCTCGATGAAGTCGGCCGAGCAGACGTTGGCCGCGAGCATCGCCTCTTCGATCAGGCGGTGCGCCTCGGTGCGGGTGCGCGGCACGATGCGCTCGATGCGGCCGTTGTCGTCGCAGACGATCTGCGTCTCGGTGGTCTCGAAGTCGATCGCGCCGCGCGTGCCGCGGTGCCTGAGCAGCGCGCGGTAGACCTCGTGCAGGTGCAGCAGGTGCGGCACCAGATCGGCGCGACGCCCGGCCTCGACGCCGCGCGTGTTGGCCAGCAGCGCGGCGACCTCGGTGTAGGTCAGCCGCGCGCGCGACCGCATCACGGCCGGGAAGAACTGGTAGGCCTCGATCTCGCCGGCCGTGTTGACGAGCATGTCGCAGGCCATGCACAACCGCTCGACGTCGGGGTTGAGCGAGCACAGGCCGTTGGAGAGCTTCTCCGGCAGCATCGGGATGACGCGGCGCGGGAAGTAGACCGAGGTCGCGCGTTCGTAGGCATCGTCGTCGAGTGGCTCGCCGGGCCGCACGTAGTGGCTGACGTCGGCGATCGCCACCACCAGCCGCCAGCCCCGGAACGCGGTCTTGCCGCGACCGCGCTCGAGCGGCTCGCAGTAGACGGCATCGTCGAAGTCGCGCGCATCCTCGCCGTCGATCGTCACCAGCGGCACGTCGGTCAGGTCGATGCGGTGCCGCCTGTCCGCGGCGCGGACCTGCTCCGGCAGCGCGGCCGCCTGCGCCAGCGCCTGCGGCGAGAAACGGTGCGGCACCTCGTACTTGCGCACCGCGATCTCGATCTCCATGCCGGGATCGTCGATCTCGCCCAGCACCTCCGTGATGCGGCCCACCGGCTGCGAGTACATCGACGGCGGCTCGGTGAGTTCGAGTGCGACGACCTGGCCGACGCTGGCATTGGCGATGGCGTTCTTCGGGATCAGGATGTCCTGGCCGTAGCGACGGTCCTCGGGCGCGACGAGCCAGACGCCGTTCTCGTGCAGCAGCCGGCCGATGATCGGCGCCCGACGTCGCTCGACGATATCGAGCACGCGCCCCTCGGGCCGGCCCTTGCGGTCGTAGCGCACCACGCGCACGCGCACCTGGTCGCGGTGCAGCACCGCGCGCATCTCCTGCGGCGACAGGTAGATGTCGGGCTCGCCGTCGTCGCGCCGCACGAATCCGTGACCATCCCGATGGCCGAGCACCGTGCCCTCGACCTCGCTCATCAGCGCCGCGCCGCAAGGCGGCGCCGCGATGGGTTGGTTTGCCTTTATGCTAGACTCCTCGATCGTTACCGGCCCAGGTGGCGGAATTGGTAGACGCACTAGTTTCAGGTACTAGCGCTTAGCGGCGTGGAGGTTCGAGTCCTCTCCTGGGCACCAGGAAGATTGCCGAGGCCAGCACTTTCGTGCTGGCCTTTTTCATGCCCGCAACGGGCATGCTGGCCGCCCCGCCGCGGCGTCGCCCGGCGCGCCGCTGAGA
>JBBIPS010000321.1:0-3860 GCA_037442725.1 Burkholderiales bacterium
GCCCCAGGGTGCGGCATCGACGCCGTTCCTCGACGGCGTCGGCGGCGTCGCCTTTGCCGGCACCGCCGGCGAGATGCAACTCTCCAGGAGCGAGCAGATGCCGGTCTCGGTCGACGGCCGCAACGTCTGGCTGGCCGCGCGCAGCGGCAACGGCGTCTTCGTCACCGGCGCCGACGCCGCCAACACCGGCAGCGGCTGGATCGATGCCGGCGGCGTGAGCGACCCCGGCGCGCTCACCGGCTCCGACTACCGCGTGGTGTTCAGCGTCGCCGCGGGGGTGACGACCTACGCCGTGACCCGCGACGGCGCGCCCACGGCGGTCGTCGCCGCACCGTTCAGCCCCGGCGCGACGATCGAGGTCGATGGCATGTCGTTGCGGATCAGCGGCGCGCCGGCCAACGGCGACGCGTTCTCGCTTGCGCCGTCGACACCGGACCTGGACCCCTTCGCGGCGCTCGGCCGCGCCATCGCGGTGCTCGGCAATCCGGCCGCGAATCCTGGCCAGCTCGCGCAGGCGCTCAGCGACGGCATGCGCGACGTCGACGCGGTGTCGAGCCATCTGCAGTTGGCCCGCTCGACGGCGGGCGCCGCGCTGAACCGGCTCGATTCGATCGAATCGCGCAACCAGGATCGCACGCTGTGGGCCAGGTCGGTCCAGTCCGACGCCGAGGACCTGGACATGGTGCAGGCCGTCTCCGACTTCCAGAACCGGCAGACGAGCTACCAGGCCGCGATGCAGAGCTACTCGATGGTGCACCGGCTGTCGCTGTTCGACTACATCAAGTAACGTCTGCGCGGGCCGGGGCCTGTCGCGTGAGGCGCACCTGAGCGAGACTGCAGCGCATGAACGACCCCCGCGTGCTGGCCCAGGTGGCCCTGGGCTACTCGCCGATGATCGATCGGCAGCGCGGCGTCACGGCGCTGCGGCTGACGGTGTTCCCGATCCGCCCGGACGCGCTGCCCGACGCCGGCGAACTGCTCGCGACGCTCGGCCAGGTCTGGCCGGCCGACGGCGGCAGGATCTCGCTCGACATCGCCGGCGAGACGCTGCTGCACGGCCTGCTGGCGGCCGAGCCGGCGCTGAACGTGATGCTCGAGGTACCGGCCTTCATGGCCGGCGACCCGGCGCATGCCGACACGCTGCACGCGCTGCATGCGCGCGGAAACACGCTGCTGATCAAGGGCCGGCCGCTCGCGCCGCTGCCGCGCGAGCTGCTGCCGTGCTTCGCCTACTCGATCATCGACCTGGCCGACGAGCGGCGCGACGGCCTGCCGCCGCCCGGCGGCGTGGTGCGCAACATCCCGCACGTGCAGGCCGGAGTGCGCACGCTGGTCGAGATGAACGAGGCCTTCGGCCGCAGCGCGATCGCGGTGCTCGGCTGGCCGCTCGACGACAGCATCGTCGCCAGCGGCAGGGCCGCCGCGCAACCCGACCTGCAGGCCATCGTCGAGCTGATCAACCGGGTCAACCGCGAGGAGCCGGTCGAGCAGCTCGAAGCCGTGCTCAAGCGCGACCCGACGCTGGCTTTCAAGCTGCTGCGCTACATCAACTCGCCGCTGTTCGGGCTGCGGGTCGAAATCTCGTCGTTCCGCCACGCCATCATGCTGCTCGGCTACCAGCGTCTGAAGCGCTGGCTGGCGCTGCTGCTGGCCTCGGCCAGCCGCGACGCCAACATGAAGCCGGTGATCTATGCCGCGGTGCGCCGTGCGCTGCTGATGGAGGAGCTGGCGCGCGACTGCGGCGACGACGAGCGCCGCAGTGAGCTGTTCATCTGCGGCGTGTTCTCGCTGCTCGACCGCATGATGCGGCAGCCCTTCTCCCAACTGCTCGGCTCGATTCCGGTGAGCGACGAAGTGCGCACCGCGCTCGTCGACGGCGCCGGCCCGTACCAGCCCTACCTCGAGCTGGTGCGCGCGATCGAGTCGGCGTCGATCTACGACCTGCGCGGCGCCGCCGACGCCCTGATGATGTCGGTACCCGAGGTCAACCGCGCCGTGCTGCGCGCGCTGGCGGCGGCGCGGCAGCTCGATTGAGCGGCGCGGGGCCGCGTCCTTCAGCCGATCGCGCCGCTCTGCCCTGCCGCGCGCGGCAGCGTCACCTCGGGCTGCGGCTGCCAGCCGGGCTTGCGATGTTCGGCCACGACGTGCGTCGTGATGCCGCCGCGCACGAACCAGTGCGCGCTGATGCGGATGAAGCGCGGCGCGGTGGCGCCGACGATGTCGTCGAGCACGCTGTTGGTCACCGCTTCGTGGAACGCACCCTCGTCGCGGTAGCTCCAGAAGTACAGCTTCAGGCTCTTCAGCTCGACGCACAGGCGGTCGGCGATCATCTCGACCGTGAAGTGCGCGAAGTCGGGCTGGCCGGTCAGTGGGCAGCAGCAGGTGAACTCGGGCACCTCGAAGCGGATGACGTAGTCGCGCCCGGGCGCCGGGTTCGGGAACACCAGCAGTTCCTTGCTCGGCGCGCTGCGCGTGCCCGGCTCACGCTGGCGCGCCGGCGGCAGCTTGCGCGGCGAAATCGGCACGGCGTGCGAGGCGCGCGCGGCGGGTGCGGCAGGGGTCTTGCGAGCCATGACAGGCAGCGGTCGGGGACCGGTTCGACAGGGGCCGCGATGGTATCATCCGAGCCACTCTGTCGCCCGCGAAGGCGGCAATAAGTCCAAGCAAATCAACGACTTGGGAGCGTTGGCGGGGGCCCCATCCGCGCCCTGCCCCGAGCCGCCACCAGCCCCCTCAATGCGCCTCAACTCGATCAAGCTCTCGGGCTTCAAGTCGTTCGCCGAACCGACCACCTTCCAACTGCCCGGGCAGCGCGTCGGCGTCGTCGGGCCCAACGGTTGCGGCAAGTCCAACGTCATGGACGCGGTGCGCTGGGTGCTCGGCGAGAGCAAGGCCAGCGAGCTGCGCGGCGAGTCGATGCAGGACGTGATCTTCAACGGCTCGGGCCAGCGCAAGCCGGCGGGTCGGGCCAGCGTCGAGCTGGTGTTCAGCAACGAGGACGCCCGCGCCGGCGGCCAGTGGAGCCGCTTCGCCGAGATCGCCGTCAAGCGCGTGCTCACGCGTGACGGCGCGAGCAGCTACTACATCAACAACCAGCCGGTGCGCCGGCGCGACGTGCAGGACGTCTTCCTGGGCACCGGCCTGGGCCCGCGCGCCTACGCCATCATCGGCCAGGGCACGATCACCCGCATCATCGAGTCGCGCCCCGAGGAGCTGCGGCTGTTCCTCGAGGAGGCGGCCGGCGTCAGCAAGTACAAGGAGCGCCGCCGCGAGACCGAGAACCGGCTGAAGGACACGCGCGAGAACCTGACCCGCGTCGACGACATCGTGCGCGAGCTGGGCCACAACCTGGCCCGGCTCGAGGCCCAGGCCGAGGTCGCCGGCCGCTACCGCGCGCTGCAGGAGGCGGGCGCGCTCAAGCTGCACCAGCTCTGGTTCCTCAAGTACCACGACGCGGCGGCCGAGGAGGAGCGCGTCGGCAAGGCCGTGCTCGAGGCCACCAACGCGCTCGAGGCGCGGCTGGCCGAGTTGCGCCGTGTCGAGGCCGAGCTCGAATCGGTGCGCCAGGCGCACTACGGCGCCAGCGACGCGCTGCACACCGCGCAGGGGTCGCTGGCCGAGGCCGCACTCGAGGTCAGCCGCCTCGAGGAGCGCATCCGCTACGTCGTCGAAGGCCGCCAGCGCGTCGAACAGCGGCTGGCCGAACTGCGGCGCCAGAACGCGCAGTGGGACGAGCGCCGCACGCAGGCTGGCGCCGAGATCGAGACGATCGCCGCGCGGATCGCCGGTGCCGACGAGCACGCCGAGCGGCTCGCCGCGCAGGCCGCCGAGCAGGCCGCGCAGCTGCCCGCCGCCGAGGA